>JAFUCW010000502.1 GCA_017459485.1 Eggerthellaceae bacterium
CGGAACTGGCATTTCCCCCTGCCCCGCAGGCGCCCCCGTTGGCCTACCGCAGAACATGCAGTATGCATCGGCCGGATCGATCCCTTTACCGCAAAATGTACAAAACTTACCCATGCTGATTCCTCTCCCTTATGCAACTATCCTACTTTGAGGCAGAGCCCAAATGGAACACGTAGTCTTCGTCTGCAAACCTGATTCTGTCGCCATCAACCAGACGTTGCTTTTCGCCTGCAGTCAATTGCCTGCTGTTCACAAACGTATGGTTGGCCGAGTTGTTGTCCGAAACCGAATAGTCTGTTCCATCGAACGTGATAATGGCGTGCACGCGGCTCACGCCCGAATTGCCTGGCACATGAAGCTCCACTGCGCTCTTTCGACGCCCAATGCGGTACGGTGTGCTCGAAAGCGCATGGTCCTTACCTGTATTTGCGCAGGTCAGATACGCTTCGGGCATCGACGGCTTCTTCTGCTCGACCGGATAGAACACTATTCCTTGGTCGCCCTTTTTCGCAACGCTGGGAATGCCATGCACTTCGGTCAGGCCAAAGTCGTTGTCGACGTAGACCTCCCCCGGCACCGACGACTGTACTACGCCCATTGCGTCTTGCGCTACCCCGTCAGGGCCATCGCCATAGTCTACCCGCGCCATGTGGTCGCTAGGCGCGTAGTCGACCTTGGCAGGGCTCACGAAGCCCAGCTGGCCACTTACAGAGGGTTGGATTGGGTCCGGCGGGTTCTGTACGCGCGACCCCAGGCCAGCCATGGGGTCGGCCCCTGGAATAGCAAACGATGCGTCGTGCGCCCCTGCACTCGCATCCTTCTTCCCGAAACTGAAGAAGCTCTTCTTCTCTTTAGCGGGTTTTTCCTTCTTCGGCTTCGCGTGCTTCGATTCGCCCGCACCTGCAGCATCCTGTCCCTTCGACTTGCGTTTGAATATACCGAATAAGCCCCCTTTGTCCTCGCTTTCGGGCGGTACTGGCACGGACGTCCCCGAGGCTGCCCCGCCGGCTTGACCGTCAGCAGGCGGCACTGCCATGCCGTTGAATTCAAGGGGCTGGCCGACTGGCGGCGTAACCGGCACAGGCTGCGGCTGCACAGGCAATCCTCCGGGAACAGGATAGGGCGTTCCCCCTCCACCAGCAGGAGGTGTGGATCTATCCTGCACCGGAGTGGCACCCATGGTTCCCGGGATAATGGTGCCTTGCATTTCTCTGAATGCGTCGCTGGCTCCACCTGAAGCATTGGGTCTAAGCGTGAGCGCCACCAGCTGCTTCTTGAATGCACGCAAGTCGAAGTCTGCACCTTCGAGCGTTGCCTGCACGTCGCTTAGGTAGCTGATGTCGCCCACGGTGCGGTCGGCTGCCATACGTGTGGCAACTTCACGCAGAAGCGCCTGCGCTCCCCCACCGCCAACGAAGTCCTGCACAGGCGTGTAGATCAGCCTCGGGTGCAGGTACTCGTCGATGAACAGGTAGTCCAGCGTTCCCGCGAAGGCACGCTCGTCGAGCATGTAATCCTGCGCTTCCAGGAATCCTTCGGTCGTGCCGATGAGCACCTCGAGCCACTGGGACCGGTTGAATACATGTCCGAAGAAGTATTCGCTGGCAGGATGGAGCGACGTGACATCGTAGGTGAGGGTACGTTGGTCGTCAATCTGCGAAAACCGGGGAGACAG
>JAFUCW010000503.1 GCA_017459485.1 Eggerthellaceae bacterium
CATGCTCACGGCTGCTCTGCTCGAGCTGGTAGGCGACCCCGATGCGTTCGTGGCGCGGCTCAATGAGCTGGGAGTTCCCCATGTGGAATGGCGCGCGGCGAAAGACGAGCGTTGCGGCGTGGCGGGCACGCGCGTGTCCGTGCTGGTCGATGGCGCCGAAGAGTACGATGCTCTCTGGGGCAGCGAACAGGAGAGCGACCAAGGGCTTTCCCACAGGCACGGGGACGGCAACGACCATCCTCATGGTAATTCCTATGGGTACGCTCATTCAGGCATGCACGACGTCGAACAGGTGCTATCGCAGCTCGCATTGCCCGAATCGGTCGCGTCGAACGTGCGCGAAGTCTATCGCCGCATCGCCGAAGCGGAAAGCGCGGTCCACGGAGTGCCCGTCGACCAGGTTCACTTCCACGAGGTAGGTCAGGCGGATGCCGTTGCCGATGTGGTGGCGGTCTGCCTGCTCATGGACGAGCTGGACCCCGACTCCGTGGTGGTGTCACCCGTGCATGTGGGCAGCGGCACGGTGGCGTGTGCGCATGGCATCTTGCCGGTCCCCGCACCTGCGACGGCGCTCATCTTGAAGGACGCGCCCATCTATGGCGGGGAGGTCTCGGGCGAGCTGTGCACTCCCACCGGGGCGGCGCTGCTCATGCATTTCGCCACCTCGTTCGGCCCGTTGCCTCCTATGGCAGTCAAGCGCATAGGCTACGGGTTGGGAAAGCGCGAGTTTGATCAGGCAAATTGCGTGCGCGCGCTGTGGGGTCAAGCGCACGTTCAGGTGCAGTCCCAGGAACAACCCCAGGAACAATCCCAGGCGCAAAATCAGGCGCAACTTGAAGTGCAAGGCCAAGGAAGACCCGAAGCACAAGGCCAAGAGCAACCCTTGGCGCATGGCGAAGAGCGAACCAAGGTGCAAGGCCAGGGAGGACCCGAAGCGCATGACCAAGGGCAGGGCGAAGAGCGGGCCCTGGTACAAGGCAAGCCGGATTTGCCCCAGACGCGTTTGCGTGCCGCTGCCGGTGCGGAAACGGCGGGAATCCACGCGGACGGGTCGACCGACAAGGTCGTCGAGCTTTCGTGCACCGTGGACGACATGACCGCCGAAGCCATCGGGTTCGCCCTTGAACAGCTCTACGAGGTGGGTGCCCTGGAGGCCTACGCGGTTCCTGCCACCATGAAGAAGTCGCGCCCAGGCACGGTCATTTCGGTCCTGTGCCAGGAAACGGAAAAGGATACGGTCGTGTGCGCGCTGTTCGCTTACACAACGACACTGGGAGTGCGCGAGGCGTTGCTGGGACGCTATGTGCTCGACCGTGCCATCGAGACGTTCGATACGCCCTTCGGCCCCGTGCGCAGTAAGCGTTCGGGAGGATGGGGCGTCGAGCGCGAGAAATACGAGTTCGACGACCTTGCGCGCATCGCCCGGCAACGGGGATGCGGTTTGGAAGAGGCGCGCGCCTTGGTCAAGGACGCGGCGTGGCGAAAGCCAGGCAGTGCGGACCAAGGGTCTTTGGACACGCCTCGGTGCAGCGACGGCATGGATCAGGGATAGGTTTCCGGTACGGCGCGATGGAAGGGCTGCAGCATAAATTCGACCTGCTCAAGGAAGCATTGATCGGCTACGGGCGCGTAGCGGTGGCGTTTTCGGCGGGAGTCGACTCGACGCTTCTTCTGAAGGTTGCCTACGATGTGCTTGGTGAAAACGTGCTTGCTGTGACGGCATCCATGCCCGTCTCTCCGACTGCGGAGCAAGGCGAGGCGGCGGCTTTTTGCCGTCTCGAGGGAGTGGAACACGTCGTCTATCCCTTCGACCAACTCTCCGACGTCCCCGGTTTCTCCGAAAATCCCGAAAACCGCTGCTACCTTTGCAAGCGAGCCCTGTTCGCAAGAGTCGTCTCCCTGGCGCAGGAGCGCGGGATTGCGCACGTCGCCGACGGCACCAATGTCGACGACATGGCGGTCTACCGTCCCGGCGTGAAGGCGCTGGAAGAACTGGGGGTGGAAAGCCCCTTGCGCGATGCGGGCTTCACCAAGGATGACATCCGTGCGCTGTCGCGCCAGCTGGGTCTTCCCACGTGGGACAAACCTTCTGCTCCGTGCTTGGCGACGCGCTTTCCCTACGGAGCGCGGATCGAACCGGAGATGCTGCGGCGCATCGAGGCTGCCGAGCTCCATCTTACGCAGAAGGGTTTCTCGGATGTTCGCGTGCGCGTCTTTGGTGGCAATGTGCGCGTGGAGGTCTCCCAAACTCAGGTTCCGAGCCTGATGCAGCTTGATGCCGAAGGTGAGCTTTCCGCTTTCATGACGGGCCTGGGTTTCGATAGCGTTTCTGTCGACCCGCTGGGCTATCGATCTGGCAGCATGGATGAGGGAGCGAGCTAAGCTTGCCGGAGCTGGACTAAAGCTTGGCAGGGATGGGGAGTTTTGAGCGCCTGGTGGTCGCACCCTGGCAGTGATGGGGGGTTCTGAGCGCCTGGTGGTCATACCCTGGCAGAGATTGGGAGTTTTGAACTCGTTGGGAG
>JAFUCW010000046.1 GCA_017459485.1 Eggerthellaceae bacterium
CGAATACGACCACGACACGCTGAAGAAGGAATACGACCGCGACGTGGCAGCCGGCCTCCCCATCCAGATCCCTGCCAACTACTACCCCAACGACGATCCCACGCGCGATCCCGTCGTCCAATGGCGCGCCGAAGCGCAGCTGCTCTACACGAACTGGCTGAACTACTACGTCTACCAGGCAACGCCCTACGATTTGAACGAGTTGTAAACATACGCTCTTTGGCTTATCGAAACAATTGTGCGTATGCGTTATCCTATTGCGAAATCGCCAACCGTGGCACCTACGTACCACCTAGACGAAGGCAGGCACGCCCGTGCCTTTTCAGGAGGCGCACGACAGTGGCAATGACAGAAGCCCAAAGGCTTAACCGGGCCAAATTGACATCCTTTTTCGAAAACGGATGCAAGACCGACCGCACGCTCGGTTTCGAGCTCGAACACGTACTGCTTCGCAAAGGCAGCGACGCGCCCGTAAGCTACACGGAGACAGGCGGCGTCCACGACGTGCTCGAAAAGCTTGCCCCCCGCTACCGCAGCGCTTCCTACGATGGAAACGACATAGTGGGGCTTTCCCGCTGCCGCGAAGCCATCACCATCGAGCCTGCCGGACAGCTGGAGATTTCCGCCGGTCCTTTCGAGCGTGTGAGCGAAGTCCAGAAGGCCTACGAGGCGTTTCGTGCCGACTTGGACCCCATCTTGGATGAACTTGGGCTCTACACGCCCTACGTTGGCTACAACCCTTCCGCGAAAGCGAAGGATTTGCAGGTAATTCCGAAGCGCCGCTACGAGTGCATGACGAAGTTTCTGGGAGCGCAGGCTTACAGCGCGTTGTGCATGATGCGCTGCACCACAAGCCTGCAGATATCAATCGACTACACCGACGAACAGGACGCTGCAACCAAGCTCCGCGTCGCCCAAAAGGCAACTCCCATCCTTGCGCTGATCTGCGACAACGTTTCAGTGTTCGAGACCGAACCGGTCGAAGGCCACTTGGCACGCACGGGAGTGTGGCTTGGCATGTGGCAAGACCGCGTAGGCACTATTCCCGGATCGCTCGACCCGACGTACGGTTTTGCGGACTACGCAGACTACATCATGACGCGCCAGGCAATTCTCACCCCCGACGAAAATGAAGAGAGCGGCTGGCGCTATGTCGCCGACCAGACTTTCGACGAAATCTACGCCGACAAGGAGATGTCCGATTCCGAGCTCGAGCACGCTCTTTCCATGGTCTGGCCTGATGCGCGCCTGAAGAACTTCGTGGAAATCCGCCCGGCCGACGCCCTGCCGCCTGCGCTCGCATACGCCTACACTGCCCTGATCAAGAGCATCTTCTACAGCGACGATGCGCTCCGCATCCTTGACCAGGAGCTTGTCGGAGCAGACGAAGCGGGCATTGTGGATGCGAAGCGTGCCCTCATGCGCGACGGCTACGGCGCAACGGTCTACGACAAACCCGCCACCTATTGGGCTGACCTGATCGTTCGCCTTGCAGAGGAAGGAGCGAGCACAGAAGACGCGACCTATCTCGGTCCCCTTTCCTCGCTTGTCGCCGCACGTCTCACGCCTGCCGAATCGCACGTGCTCGCCTAACGGCGAAGCGAACACCCTCCTACCCCTTCGAACGGGCGGCAAAGTTTAGTACGAAATTGCTTGTGCATTTTTTCACTATCAGTATTCCCCTTCCCCAAAGCGACAGAGCGGACTACCATTGAAATAGACACGGGAAACGTCTTGCGCACCAAGAAGGATGTTTTCGCAGACAGACTGAGGGGGATGCTTATGGGAACCATGAACAAGCTCGTTTTTTCGGGCGACAAGGAAAAGATCGACATCGAACTGCACGACGAATCGTCTTTCGTGCAATACGCAATCAACGGCGTCGACGAAGCATTCGGGACGCTCGACATCATGGCGCACTGCCTTGCCGCCGACATGGAGGGAAAAGGCATCGCATACGCTCCCGACTACGAAATCGTGTGCGAAGGCGTCTGCGCGGACCTTCTGGACAAGTTCAAAGAGTCGCAGCTGCGCGCCATCGTGAAAGTGCTCTACGACGGGTTCCTCCCCTCCGACTTGGACGTGCTTGCCCAAGAACTGCAAATGCGCATGCGCTAAGCCCAAGCTGCGCTGCGCAGGATTGTGCTGCGCCTTGCGTGCACAAGCCCTTGCGTGCCGAGGGCTTTTTCTCACGCCCGAGCTTTTCCTAAGCAATCGATGACATCAACGCCACCAATGCGGGAATGGTAGCGAATGAGAGGATGGTCGAGATGACCGTTCCCTTGGCGGGGAGCTTGTCGTCAAGTCCGTAGTTGGCTGCGATCATGGGAACGATGGTGCCTACCGGCATGGCGAACATGACCACGAACACCCCCAGTATCAAGGGATCCGGCACCATGCCGCGCAAAAGGAGCCATATCGCGAACGGCACTACGAGCTGCCTGAGCAATGTGACCACGTAGATGCGCCACTCCCCTAGCACGGCGGACAAGTCGGATTTCGCAATGATCTGTCCGACCATCATCATCGCAAGCGGCGCTGTTACGTCACCGATGAAGACCAGCGAGTCGGCGATCGGACGCGGCAGCTGGATGCCTGCAACGAAGATCAGCACGGCGATGACCGCGGCGACGAGCGGGCCGGAGAGCATGGCATGCAAGTCAAGCTTGCCCTCCACCCCCGAAAGACGCGTGCAGATGACCACCCCAAGGCTGTAGAGGACCAAGTTGGTGGCAAGGATGAAGATGGCGGCTATGAAAGCCGCTTGCGGACCGAACAAGGCCGTGCCCACAGGGATGCCTATGAACGCGAGGTTGGTGAGCGTCCCCATGAACACGTACTCGCCGCGCTCGTTCTTCGGGACCCGCAGCACCACGTTGCACGCAAGCGAAAGCACGAGCAGCCCAAAGTAAAGCGCGAAGCCGTAGAGGAACGAACTGGCGATCAGGCTCTGGCCCGACGCTTGGTCAAGTTCGGCAACAGAGGCCACGATCATGCAAGGAAGCGTGATGTTGAGCAGGATCTTCGACAACTTGGAGAACACGTGGTCGTCGAGCCATCCCAGCTTCGCAGCCAAAAAGCCCACCGAAGCAGTGACGAGCAGGACCACCATCGCAGAGATCGCTGTGCCCAGATCGGCCATGCCGCACGCCTTTCCTGCAGCTACAAAGCCGCCAGACGCTGCGCAACCGCCTCAATGAAGCCTTCCGTCGAAAGCGTACGCGGGTTCGACAGCGTGGTTATGGCAGCAAGGTCACCGGTCATCTGGCCCGACTCGATAGTGCCGAGTGTGGCGCGCTCGATCCGGTCTGCAAACGTGACCAGGTCGGCCAGGCCGTCCAGCTCTCCGCGCTTGCGCAAAGCCCCGCTCCACGCGAAGATGGTGGCGACGGAATTGGTGGAGGTCTCTTGCCCCTCCAAGTGCCTGTAGTAGTGACGTTGCACCGTTCCGTGGGCAGCTTCGTATTCGTAGGCGCCGTCGGGGTTGACAAGGACCGATGTCATCATGGCTAGGCTGCCGAACGCAGAAGAGACCATGTCGCTCATCACGTCGCCGTCGTAGTTCTTGCACGCCCAGATGAAACCGCCGCGCGCCTTCATCACGCGCGCCACCGCATCGTCTATAAGCGTGTAGAAGTAGCTTATGCCCTCCTGCCCGAAGCGAGAAGCGTAGTCGGCGTCGAACACCTCTTGAAAGATGTCCTTGAAACGATGGTCGTAGGTCTTCGATATGGTGTCCTTGGTGGCAAACCAGAGGTCTTGGCGCGTGTCGAGGGCGTAGTTGAAGCAACACCGTGCGAAGCTCTCGATCGAGCCATCAAGGTTGTGCTGCCCCTGCACGACACCCGGCCCTTCAAACTCGTGGACAAGCTCGCGTTGCTCGCTTCCGTCGACGGCAGTGTAGACGAGCTCGACCTTGCCTGGTCCCGGAACGCGCATCTCCGCGTTCTTGTACACGTCTCCGTACGCATGGCGCGCCAGCGTGATAGGCGCCTCCCAGTTACGCACGCATGACTCTATGCCCGACACTTGGATGGGAGCACGGAAGACCGTGCCGTCAAGTGCTGCTCGGATGGTGCCGATGGGGCTTTTCCACATCTGATTCAGACTGTACTCGTCCACGCGCGCCGCGTTCGGCGTGATGGTCGCGCACTTCACTGCAACGCCAAGATTTCGGGTCGCTTCGGCGGACTCCACCGTC
>JAFUCW010000504.1 GCA_017459485.1 Eggerthellaceae bacterium
CGGCCAGCCGAGGGGCCGCAAGGCCCCGAGCGACGCCGCCGGAGCCGCAGGTTCCGCCAGGTGCCCGCCGCGACCCTCCTCGACCAGCGCGAGCGAGCGCAGCGAGCGAAGGCGCGGCCAGGTCCCGCCAGGCGAGCGAGGGAAGCAGCAGGTTGACCTGCAACAAGCACGTTGGTGACGCAGGTGGTCGAAGGGTCAGCGAGCGACGCTCCCGCGCCCCAGATTCCCGCGTCTTCGCACCGAGCGTACTTCGTTACGCGCAAGCGTGCGAAGAAAGCGGGAAGATGGGGCGCGCGAGCGTCGCGCAGCGTCGATCAACGGAGTTTGAAGGCATGAACACCCTTCGCCGTCACATGCCTGATTCCCAGGAAGCTCTTCAGGTCGAAATGCACGTCGTCGTCGAAATGAATGCCGCGCGACGTCACGTAGATGTTGCCACCCAGCGCATCGCCGCCAGGGATGGTGTGGATGTAGCGGTATTTCTCGTTGCGGTGGTCGTCGATCTGGCTTTCGGTCATGGGCTCAACAAGCACTTCGCAATACCCCGCTTCGACCGCCGTCTCGGCCAGCGAAATGTGAAGGTTGCTGATCCCTTTGCGCTTCAAGTAGTCGAGCAGCTTGTCGCTGTAGGTGATGTTCATGGGACCTTCCGTCCTTTGACGCACAACGCGTGGGCGCTCCGTCGGATGCCTTGGGGCATGCTGCCAGGCTCGCTCTATCCAGCAAGCCCCTGGCCACCCCTGTCGTTGCATGATAGCAGGTATCGGCTCGTCGCAGCGATGCGCTCGGCAAGCTCGGCAACGTCGACGCCCCGAAGCTTTGCCACCGTAGCGCACGTTTCCGCCAACTGTGCTTGCATCTGGCCCACTTCGTAGCACTCTCCTTTAGGCGGGTAGTCGGTCTCCAGGAGAAGGCGCTCTGCGGGTATCTGGCGCGCGTACTCACGCCCCTTCTTGCTCGCGAGCATCAACGCACCCACCGAAAAGTAGCATCCTGCCTTCACGGCGCGCGCAAGGACGTCGGACGAATCGGAGTACCAATGGAAAATGCACGTGCATTCACCAAGCGTCCCTGCGTCCTCAAGCACGTCAAGTGCAACGTCTGCCGAACGCACCGCGTGAATCGACAGGACGCGACCGCCCCGAGCAGCGCATGCCCTCGCCATTTCCCTGAACGCATGCAGCTGCTCTTCCCGGTTGTTGCCGTGGGCCTTGCCGAAATCCATTCCGACCTCACCTATATAGGTATGATCGTCGATTGCAGAGAGCAGAGCGGCAAGTTCCGCTTCACCTGCGCGCCCGTCCGCCACCCACCATGGGTGCAGCCCGACGCCCCAACGGACCAGGGATCCTTCGGCGTCCCCGCTACATGGACGCGGTTGCGAACGCGCTGCCGATCCTCCCATGCCTTTGCTCGGAGGCAGAACGCCCACCGCGAACGCACCGACACCCAATTCGTCGATCTGCTTGGCCGCCGAGCGCGCGTTTGGCGCGAAGTCAAGATGGCAGTGCATGTCGTAGTAGGGCAACGGAAACCTCCTTCGGCCTTGTCTCGTGCGTTGTCGGACCGCATGCGACCCCAACGCTGCATGACGCATGCACTCGGTGCAGGCAGCGCTCCCCCTCCGGCGGCAGGCGCTGCAGCTCCAGACGCCGGCGTCTCCCTATTCGTCTTTCGGGGAAGGCCGTGTCCGCCTGCGTGCCGTGGGCTGCTTCGCTTCCGCCCGAGAACGCCTTCTTGCCGAAGAGCGGGACGAGCCGCCCTTCGGCACATCCCTGCCCAGGGCTGCATCGATTTCGCCGTCTTCAACGAAGAAGCGCCCTTTCCCACCTTCCGCAGCCCAGGCGCTCGAATGAGCTGGCGCCTCATCGCCCGAAGCGGTGCTCGCGCGACCGCCTTCCCCATCCGTTCGCCGACTCCTTCCAGAAGCAGGCTGCGCACTCGAAGAAGCACGCCTTCCCTGGCGTTGCGACAAGCGCTGACGCGCCGCGAACCGCTCGTCTACTTCGCCGCCTTCGCGCGCAATGCGAATCTGGTGTACGGTTTCGCGCGTCGTCATGCCCAGGCGCGCGCCCGCTTCGGTCGTCGCCGCAGCCACCGCATACGTGGGAGCGTCCTCTAGGGCGCGGCTGATGCTCAA
>JAFUCW010000005.1 GCA_017459485.1 Eggerthellaceae bacterium
CCCCTTTTCACTACGACCCCAAATGGGACACCAAATGAGACACGGAACGGAACCAGTGCCCAATGCGGGCTGAATGACGAAAGGAGAGTCAATGCCTAGCGCAAGCGAACGACTGCATCTGATCCTTGATGGGGAAAAGGCCGACCGACCGCCCTGCATCTGCCCCGGTGGCATGATGAACATGGTTACGGTTGGCCTGCAGGACGAAATATCCGTCTTTTTCCCCGATGCACACTACGACGCCGAGAAAATGGCGGCTTTGGCAAAAGCCGTGTACGACAACGGCTTTTTCGAAAACTACGGCGTGCCTTTCTGCATGACGGTCGAGGCCGAAGCAATGGGCGCTGCAGTGACCATGGGGCGCAAGGAGGTCGAACCCCACGTGACCGACTACGCCTTCGACGACGTTCACGACTACAAGCAGGTCAAACCTATGGATTTGAATGCGGGGCGTGCCAAGGTGGTCATCGACGCCATCAAGATTCTGCGCTCGTACGGAGACGACGTGCCCATCGTCGGCAATCTGGTGGGGCCCGTGAGCGTGGCCAGCTCGGTAATGGAGGCGACGCGCTACTACAAGCAGCTGCGCAAAGAAAAGGAGCTTTCGCATGAGTACATGGACTTCATTACCGAAGAGCTCATTCGCTTCGGCGTAGCCCAGGTGGAAGCAGGTGCGGACATCATCGCCATTGCCGACCCCTCCGGCACGGGCGAGATCATGGGGCCGCAGCCATTCAACGAGTATGCGGTTCCCTACATCGAGCGCCTGCAAAGGGCTTGTCAGGATGCAGGTGCGCGCACCATCGTGCATATCTGCGGACAGATGCACTCGGTCTACGACCAAATTGCCAAGATCAGCTCCAATGCGCTTTCGTTCGATGCCATCGTGCCGCTCAAGGAGGCGCGCGAAAACCTTCCTGGTCGCGTGATCATGGGCAACGTAAGCACCTTCGCCATCGAGCTCAAGGACCCCAACAAGGTCAAGACGCTTACCAAGGCATGTATCCGCAACGGCTCCGACATTGTCTCTCCCGCGTGCGGGCTGGGCATGGGGTCGCCTTCGGAAAACGTGCGCGCCGTACTCGAAGCCGTCAAGGAAACTGCCTAACTAGTGTGCCTGGAAGGGCGTGAACAGGGACGAGCTGATGTTTCACCCAGTGTGGCCGGCTTGTCCCTTTCGCCTTGCGGTCCTGGCGCCTGAAGCAGCTGCCCCAACCCCTCTTACGCTGATTGCTGCATCTGTGGAAGTGCGCTATTGTGCGTGATGGGCACAATCTCAAAGGAGAGCTATGGACTCAGCCGAATACCAGCAGTACCCGTTCGCTGCTATCGTAGGGCAGGACATGATGAAGCTTGCGCTGAGCCTTGTGGTGGTGCAGCCCAAGATTGGAGGTGTGCTCATCCAGGGTGAGCGCGGCACGGCCAAAACCACGGCGGTGCGCGGCTTGCCTGACGTGCTCGAAAAAGGAACGCGTGTTATCGAGCTTCCGTTGAACGCGACCGAAGACCGTGTGGTGGGCACGTTGAACGTTGGCGCGCTCATGAAAGGCGGTGAGCGCGAATTCGTCCCCGGCGTAATGTCGGAAGCGGACGGCAACATTCTCTACGTCGACGAAATCAACCTGCTTGAGGACCATATAGTCGACCTGCTGTTGGATGCAGCCGCTACAGGAGTGTGCCACATAGAGCGCGAGGGCGTCTCGCAAACCTACCCAGCCCGTTTCGTCCTGGTCGGGACGATGAATCCCGAAGAGGGCACGTTGCGCCCGCAGCTGCTCGACCGGTTCGGCCTTTCGGTGAAGATCGCAGGATCGCTTGATGCGCAAGAGCGGTTGGAGCTCGTGCGTAGACACATTGAGTTCGAAGAGAACCCGAAGGCCTTTTGCGCACGTTTCGAACAGGACCAGCAAGCCTTTGCACAGCGCATACTGCATGCAAAAGAGCTTTATCCGCAGGTGGAGCTTGACGATGACATGGCGTCGCTTTCGGCAGGTCTATGCTTCGAAGTGGGAGTGGATGGCTACCGCGCCGACATTGCCATGATGCGCGCAGCGCGCGCCTTGGCGGCACTGGAGGGACGCACAAGCGTTACCGAAGACGACGTGCTTCTCGCAGCGCGGCTGGTGCTCCCCCACCGGATGAAGCGCATGCCGTTCGAAGAAGTCAAGTTCGACGAGAGCACCATCGAAAAGGCCCTCGATACGCTCGAGGAGCGCGGCGTCGTGGACAGCAAGGAGAAAGGATCAGGCCCTGGCTCGGGTGCTTCCGCTCCCAACTCACTCCCGAACAACCCGGACGCTGAAAAAAAATAGCAGGGGCAGCCCCGACAGGCAGGCTGCCCCTTACCGAGATCAAAACCGTAGCATTCGAGGCTAAGCCCCTCGAAGCCCCAGAAGGCAGGGTCGAGCGCGCAATCCGCGCGCGCCGGGGCATACGTGGAAAGCGTGCCGAGTTCGGACGCTGCATCGGCTATACGCAAGACCCATCGTCGGGACAGATACATTTCGTAGGCAGTGTTTTGTCTCAGCTAGGTGCCGGCTACGACCTTGAAGAGGGACTGTACGACGAGTACGTGCGCTATCGGAAAATCGCCGGTCGCGGCAGGCGCAACATATTGTTTATGGTGGATACCAGCGGTTCGATGGTGTCGTCAGGCAGGCTTGGCCTAGTAAAAGGGTGCGTCGTCTCGTTGCTCACCGACGCGTATGTCACGCGTACTCGTGTGGCAATCGTTGCGTTCGGGGGGTCACGCGCCACACTGGTCATGCCGTTTTCTTCTTCGGCGGAAATGGCTGCCAGGCGCATAGACACCGTCAAAGGCGGCGGATCGACGCCTTTGCTGGAGGCAATCGGGGTTGCAGCTCCGCTCATTGACACAGTAGTTGATGAATCGATTGAAGTGGTGCTGCTTTCAGACGGTGGATGCGATCGTCCGCGTAGGGGGTCGGCAGAAAAAACGATAACAGGATTCGCGGAGTATTGCCGCAAGCGCAACGTTCCCATACGATTGGGAGACGCTTGGTCGGGCACGCCTACGGCAAAAAAACGTGCAAAACGGATGGCG
>JAFUCW010000047.1 GCA_017459485.1 Eggerthellaceae bacterium
ACATAGCGAATGCTGCGCAGAAGCACAGGCCCAGGCAAATGACCGCAGCCGCGATGAAGATCTTCAGGTCGGAGGCGCCCTTGCCAGACCAGCTGTAGGTCAAGAACATGCCAGCCAGGGCAACCACGCCGAAGATCACGGACAGCACGATCAGCGAGGGAGTGCCTGCCACGCCAAGCAGCGCACCCAGCACGCCCGCCTGCGGGTCGATCGCCAAGCCGGCGAACCACAGGACGGCGCCCACGATGAACAGGACCATCTCGAACAGAGCGAACTTCGGGCGCAGCGCAACGGCCTTGTCGTGCAGTTCGCCTTCGGTCTTGACCGCCAACCAGCTTGCGCCCAGCAGCAGGAACTGCATAAGGCCGACCAGACCGGCAACCAGCGCGAACGGACGGAGCAGGAACACAAAGCTGATGGGGAACGGCAGAGCCATGTTGCCCTGTGCATCCAGCGGCACGCCCATCATGGTGTCGCCCACGGCAACGCCGAAGAGCAGGGCGGGAAGCGCGCTACCTAGGAAGAACAGCGTGTCCCACAGGCCCGCATGCTGCTTGTCGTGCGCACGGGTTTCCAGGGAGACGGCGCGTACGATCAGAGCGAACAAGACCAGCATGATAGCCAAATAGTAGCCGCTAAACGTAGTGGCATAAGCCGGGGCGAACGCCGCGAACAACGCTCCGCCGCCGGTGAGCAGCCATACTTCGTTGCCGTCCCACACTGGGCCGATCGCGCGGCGCATGGTGGCCTTGGTCTTTTCGTCTTTGCCCAGGAACGGATAGAGCGTACCCACGCCCAGGTCGAAACCATCAAGAATAAAGTAGCCGGAGATTACTACGAAGATGAGGATGAACCACAGTACATTCCAAAACGTCAACATGCTAGGCCACCTCCCCTGCAGCAACAGCTTCCGGGCCTTCCTTGGCAATGCGGAACGCATTCTTCAAGAACAGGAACAGAAGCAGACCGTACACAACCGCGAAAAGCACCAACGTGATGATCAGCTGAACAGCGTCGACCGCCGGAGAGATAGCGTCGGCAACGAGCAGCTCTTCCCACACGATCCACGGCTGACGACCGAATTCTGCCACCAGCCAGCCAGCCTCGATGGCAAGCAGCGGGATAAGGGGAGCGATGTACATGGCCTTGAGCAGGCCCTTGGGTGCCGCAGCACTCTTGTTGACCTTGCTGCGAATAATCAGCGCGAAGATGACCCACAAGACGATGCCGCCGTACAGGGCAACCATCAGATGGTAGCTCTGGAAGGTAATCTGCACGGGAGCCGTCGTGTCGACCGCAAGCTCTGCGTCAGACGTTACCTGCTGCGTGAAACGCTCGCCGTTCTGCAGGTAGTCGGGGTTGTTGCGAATCTCTTCGATGCGGTTTGCGATGTTTTCCTGCGCGGTGTTCAGGCCGATGGTTTCGCGGGTCGGGTCGCCCCAAGCAAGCAGCGACGTGCCACCGTCCATCAACTTGATGCCGTTGACCGTCTGGTTGGCCTCGTCGACGACGCCGAACAGGTACAGGTGCGCCGGGCCGTCTTCGTATTGGCCTTCCATGGCAGCCAGTTTTTCGGGCTGCTGATCGGCCACCGCAACAGCCTGCGAATGAGCCGTCGGCAGCATGATGATGCAGGCGATCAGAGCAACGATGGCGCCCACTTGGATCTGGCGCTTACCGAAGTAGCTGTCCTTGTTCTTGTTCAGGTGATACGCACCAATGGCAAGGGCGATGAAAGCGCCCATGAGGATGAGTGCGTCAACCGTGTGCGTGAAGCGCGCCACCGTCGAAGGGTTGAACGCCGCACCGAAGAAGTCGGTCAGAATAGCCTTGCCGTCCTGAACCGCATAGCCACCCGGCGTCTGCATCCAGGAGTTCGCGATCAAGATCCACAAGCAGCTCAGCGTCGAGCCGGCGAACACCAGCCAGGCCGAAACCGTGTGGAACTTTTCGGACACCTTGCCGCGGCCAAGCAGCAGGACGCCCAAGAACGTGGATTCCATAAAGAACGCCAGCAGCGCTTCTGCCGCCAACGGCGCACCGAAGATGTCACCCACGAAACGGGAGTAGTTCGCCCAGTTGGTACCGAAGCTGAACTCCATCGTGATACCCGTTGCAACGCCCATGGCAAACGTGACGGTAAAGAACTTCACCCACCATTTCGCGATTGCCAAGTCTTCGGGCTTGCGAGTCTTATAGTAGCGCGTCTGCATGAGTGCGACTATAAGGCCCAGACCGACATTGATCGGCACGAAAACGAAGTGGTATGCTGCGGTGACAGCAAACTGCAATCGTGCCAAGAACTCAACATCCATGCCCTTCCCCTTTCTTCCCTTCTCCGGGGCGCTTGCCCCACCCAACAACAACAAATGATACTTGTGCAGTATCAAATGCTATAAAAATAGTATCATTTACCTTACAGTACGTCAACAGAATTAGTGTACTTTACTCCTTTATTCGGCGATCATTCGTCCAATAAGTCCCAAAACGGCTCTGATACGGTGCAATTGAACTGGTGCCCTTGCACGGTTTGGCCGTGTTCCCTGCGGGGTCGTGGGCCAGCCGTGCCCCATTCGGGGCCGCAATGAATAGTCCCGGTCCCGAAAGGAACACCCCCATCAAAATGAGCAATGCGAATGATTCGCGGACCCCTCTCCGACCCGATCATCTGCCATCGCCGAAGAGCAGCTTGCGCTCGTCAGGCGGCAGGGCAGCCCGCGCCTGGTCGCGCAACGTGTTCACCGCAATGAAGAACTGGCGCATCATGACCACCATCAGATAGCGCCCTTCGGCAGAAAGCGTCAGCTCGTCGGCGTTGTCCGTCTCAAACGCATGGTTGGCGCGCATGAACGCCATCTCGACCGGCAGGCCGCGCTCCACGCTCACGCCGAAGTCCGCAGCGAATTGGCGCTTGTCAAGGCGCATGCCGAATAGCTGCATCATGAACCGGTAGCGCATCTGATTGCGGCGCGAAAGAACCACCTTGCCCATGAGCGACTGGGAACCCGATTCGATGTCGGCGTTGTACTGGCCAATGAAAAACGTGTTGATGTAGATGGTGTTGCCCAAATACGTGATGCCGCCGCTTCCGACCGCAGGGTACTCCTCCGCCGTGACCACGTATTCGTCCACCATGGCGTTGTCGCTTGCATCGCGGTTGAACGTCCATGCGCTCGAAAACCCGAAGCCCGCATCGACGAGTCCGCGCCAGATGATGTCGTAGAAGCGCTGCTCGCGCCCGTAGTCGACCTTCCCCACCGTCTCGGCCAGCTTGCGCTCCACCGAAGGGGAAGCCATCAGCGGGTAGAACGTGGTCTGGCTGCAGCCGCTTTCCAGC
>JAFUCW010000048.1 GCA_017459485.1 Eggerthellaceae bacterium
AAGGGTGTCAAAACGAGCCAGTGGTGCGCACGAAAGGCTACGGCATGCCGAAGTTCAAAAGCGATGGTCGCGGAGATCTGTTCACGCACGTCAACGTCGAAGTACCCAAGAAGCTCTCCAAGCGCGAGCGGGAGCTGCTCGAGGAGCTCGCTGCGGAAATGGGAGAGGACGTGGCAGAAGCGCGCACGCCGTTCCAGAAGCTCAAGGACAGCTTCTTCTAGTTGCCGTCTTGCGTGTTCGAGAGGTCGAGGGTTTTCGTGTGCGTGGTCGCGTCCCATTCTAAGTTGTGCTCCATCCTTGATCCCATTTGGGGTCGGAGTGAAAATGGGACATGCGCTGAGTCATGCATGATTCAACCCCACCCCTGTCCCATTTTCACTACGACCCCAACTGGGATTCCAAATGGGATTGCAACCCTGAATGGGGCACGAGACACGCCGCCAGAGACATTTCCAGTCGAGTCGCCTACGTCAACCTAGGGGATAATCGCTTCATGAGCTTGCACAGGTTTTTCCTCGACAATCAGATACTTTCGGACGAGTCGTCCGAAGTGTTCGCGCTTCGCCTCACACCTGACGATGTGAAGCATGCACGCGTATTCCGACTGCAGGCGGGGGAGCACATTGCGGTCATCGATGCTTCTTCGGACTACTTCGAATGCGAAGTGACGTCGTTCGACGACGACCTGTTCGTGCGCATTTGCGCCCACGAGGACGCCGAAGAGATGGGACCCCAGGTCATATTGCTTCAGGGATTGGCCAAGGGCGACAAGTTCGACAGCGTCGTGCGTCACGCTACCGAAATTGGCGTGGCGGCTTTCGTCCCCCTTGTCTGCGAGCGTTCCGTGGTGAAACTCGACAAGAAGAAAGCGCAAGCTCGCGTCTCCCGCTGGGAATCGATCGCCAAAAGTGCTGCCATGCAGGCGGGATTGCGTTCCATCCCCGAAGTCGCAGCCCCGGCTTCTGTCGAGGATGCGTGCGCTATGGTTGCCGGTGCCACGTGTGTGCTGGTCGCCTGGGAAGAAGCCCATGCCCTCACTATCAAAGACGCGATATCCATTGCGCTTGCCGACACGCTTACTCCCGTGCAGGATGCGCGTGTTGCCGTGGTGGTCGGGCCCGAAGGGGGGCTTACCGAAGCGGAAGTCGATTGCTTCGTGTCGGCGCACGACAATGCCTACGCGGTAACGCTTGGTCCCCACATCCTGCGGACGGAAACCGCCGGCTTGATAGCGCCTGCTATCGCCATCTACGAGCTGGGTGGTTTGCAGTGAAGTTCTCGCTTGTCAATCTGGGTTGCAAGGTGAATCGCGTGGAAGCGGATTCCATCGGTGCTGCCTTGCTTGCCGCAGGATGGGAGGCTGTGGACGGAGATGCCGACGTCGCCATCGTCAACACGTGCACCGTCACTGCCGAAGCGGACCGAAAAACGCGCAAGGAAGTGAATCGTGCGCTGGCGCGCAACGAAGGAGCACCGGTGATCGTTACAGGGTGCGCCGCCGCTGTCGACCCCGACGCGTACAGGGCACTTTCCCCCTTGGTGCGCGTGGTGGCAAAAGGAAACGTGGTACAGGAGTGCTTTGCATTGGGACCGCATGATTCGCAGTCGGGAAAGGCGCGTTTCGGCCACAGCCTTCTTTGCCCAGTTGGCCCTGCGACCGAAGTGGTAGAGGCGCGGGGTGCGCCAGCCTTGTTGCGTGTAGGCGAGGATTTCCCCACCCGCGTGGGTGTCAAGGTGCAGGATGGCTGCAACAACGCGTGCACGTACTGCATCGTACACGTTGCCCGTGGGAAGGCGACGTCGGCTCCCCTGGAGCAAGTGGCCGACGAAGTTGCGTCGTATGGCCGAGCAGGCGTGCGCGAAGTGGTGTTGACCGGCATTGACCTGGGAGCCTATGCCTACCAGGGCTTTTCTCTTGCGGATTTGGTGGTGCGGCTTCGCGCAGCGGCCCCCGAGACGCGTTTGCGCATTTCAAGCATCGAGCCAGTCACCATAGACGATGCGCTCGTCGAGGTCCTTGCAACGCAGGAGGGCATGGTGTGCAGGCATTTGCACGTGCCGTTGCAAAGCGGTTCTTCCAAGGTGCTGCACGACATGGCGCGTCGCTACGATGCAGAATGCTATCTTGAGGTCGTGGACAGTCTGCGCGACGCCATCCCCGGGCTTTCGCTTACCACCGACGTGATCGTGGGCTTTCCAGGGGAGACCGACCAAGATTTCAACGACACTATGGAGCTTGCGCAAGCCTGTGGGTTTTCCCGTATGCACCTTTTCCGCTACTCGAAGCGGGAAGGGACACCTGCGGCAGCACGCCTAGACCAGGTGACGCCCCAGGTGAAGGCGGAGCGGATGGCACGGCTTTCCGCTTTGGCAGATGATCTTCGCTTGGCGGATGCGAAGAGCAGGCTGGGCACAACCGAGCGCATACTAGTAGAATCTGATGAGTGCGCGATGAGCGAATCGTACTACGAAGTGAAGACGGCAGCGGCGCTGGAGCGCGGTTCGCTTGTGGAAGCGCGGCTTTCGGGATACGACGAGAAGGACGGAACGTTTTACCTATGACAAGCGACACCAACATAACATTCAACGTGCCCGACGCTATCGACATGACGTTTGTCGTCGGCAATTCGGACGAGCTTTTGCGGATAGTGGAAGACGCCTTCGATGCGCGCATCACGGTAAGGGGCAACGCGGTCACGCTTTCGGGCACCCATGACGAAGTGCAGGTTTTGACCAGCCTGTTCAGCGAGCTGATCAGTTACATTGAAGCGGGTGGCGTGCCCGATGCGGCCTATGTGCGCAACTCCATCGACCTTATGCGAAGCGGAGACTTTGCACCTTCCGTCTTGCGGGACGACATACTCCTCACGTATCGCGGGCGTGCCTTGCGTCCCAAGACTGCGGGACAGAAAACCTACGTCGATGCTATCCGCCGCAACACGATTACCTTCGGAATCGGGCCTGCGGGCACGGGAAAGACCTACCTTGCCATGGCGATGGCGGTGGCGGCGCTCAAGCGCAAGGAAGTAGGACGCATCATCCTTACGCGCCCCATCGTGGAGGCAGGGGAGAGCCTAGGGTTCCTCCCCGGCACGCTCAGCGAAAAAGTGGATCCCTACATCCGCCCGCTCTACGACGCATTGTTCGACATGTGCGACATGGAGCGCGCGAACCGCTATTTGGACGACGGCATCATCGAGATTGCGCCGCTCGCGTTTATGCGCGGGCGCACTTTGAACGACAGCTTCATCATCCTCGACGAAGCACAGAACACCACGCCCGAGCAGATGAAGATGTTTCTGACCAGGTTGGGCTTCGCTTCGAAGATGGTCATAACGGGCGACATGACGCAGATCGACATTGCGCGTGGAATGTCGGGCCTGAAGCACGTGCGCGGCATTCTTGACGGCATCGACGGCATCGCGTTTTGTGATTTCACCGGAAAGGACGTGGTGCGCCATTCGCTCGTGCAGGCCATCGTGAGCGCCTACGACAACGCGCTTGCCGCCGACATGGCGACGCGCGATTCGCGCGACCCTGCCGACGGCATGAAGATGTAGCACGAAAAGCTAGGAGCCGAAGTGAACGTACTGGTTTCAGTGGAGCATGGGAACGACCTTGTCGATAAGGTCGACGTCGAAGGGCTGTGCGCATTCGCTATGGAGGCGGAGAGCAAGCCCGACGATGCAGAGGTGTCCGTGACGTTCGTGGACAATGACGAAATGGCGCGCCTGAACAGAGATTATCGCGGCAAAGAGGGTCCGACCGACGTGCTTTCCTTTGAATGCGACAATCTAGACGACGTATTCGCTGCAGCGCGCAGCGAAGGGGAGCCTTACGAGTTGGGCGACATCGTCATAGCGCCCGACGTGGCGGCGGCGCAGTCGAACGACTATGGAACGACTATCGTCGAGGAATTCGAGCTTCTGCTTGTGCACGGCGTGCTCCATCTCTGCGGCTGGGATCATATCGAAGACGTCGAAGCGGAGGCCATGGAGGCGCGCGAGCGCGAGATCTTGGGAGCTTGGAGGCAGAAGTGAAGCCCGGTGGAAGCAAGACTGGTCTGATTGAGGCGTTCTCCGATGCATTTTCTGGCATTGTGACAACGTCGCACGAGCGCAACTTCCGCATCGAGCTGTGCTTTGCCGTAGCAGCCTTTGTTTTGGGCATAGCGTTTGGAAACACGTTCGAGCAATGGCTGGTGGTTGCTGTTTGCATTGGCCTGGTGCTGGGAGGGGAGTGCGTCAACTCCGCAGTGGAGGCCGTGGTGGACTTGGTCAGCCCCGACGAGCATCCTCTTGCCAAACGGGCGAAAGATGCGGCGGCAGGGGGCGTGCTCCTGTTTTCCATCGCCGCTTTCGTCGTTGGCGTCGCGCTCTACCTGCCGCCTATCCTTCGTCTTATCGGGTTGATCGGATAGGCGGTGTTCGCCGTGCCTCAAAATGTGCCATTCCGCTCCGGTTTCGTGACCTTGCTTGGGCGCCCCAATGCGGGCAAGTCCACGTTGCTCAACGCCATCATGGGCAAGAAGATAGCCATTACCTCGAACACTGCCCAGACCACGCGTCACCGCTTTCGCGCGGTGCTCACGCGCGAAGCTTTCCAGCTTGTTCTTGTAGATACGCCCGGCTTGCACAAGCCTCACGACGCGCTAGGGGAGGAGCTCAACGAGAGCGCGCTGCAGGCTCTCGACGGCATCGATGCAGTGGCGTTTCTGCTTGACGCCTCTAAGCCTTTGGGCACGGGCGACGAGTGGGTGCTAGGCCATGTGCGCGCCTGCCACGCGAAGAAGGTCTTGGTCGTCAACAAGATAGACCTTGTCGACGCTTCCACCGTCGCCAAGCAGCGGGAGGCAGCATCGACGCTTGTGGAATGGGACGAGGTCTGCGAAGTGTCGGCTGCGACCGGCGAGGGCGTCGATGCCTTCGTCGATACTG
>JAFUCW010000049.1 GCA_017459485.1 Eggerthellaceae bacterium
AAGCGCCACGATAGGAATGAGCACCGACTTGCTGAGAAAGTCGAAGAAGTCGAGGAGTGAGGAGCCTTCTCCCAATGGCTCAATGAACGAAAGGCCGTTGTAGCCCAAGTTGATGAATATGCCTGCTACCACCACGATGGCAACCGTGATTGTGAGCGCCCTGCGACGCGACACACCTGCACCGTCCGACACAATCGAAACGCATGCCTCGATCAGCGAGATGGCACTGGTCAGAGCGGCGAACAGCACAAGCAGGAAGAAGATGAACCCGATGACGGGAGCAACGCCCCCCATTTCCGTGAACACGCCTGGCAGTGTGATGAACATCAGCGAGGGGCCAGATTTCGCGGCCACCGCTTCGGCAGAGCCCATGACGATGAACGCAGCAGGCACGATCATGAGTCCTGCCAAGGTGGAAACCAGCAGGTCTGCACCGCCAATCCATGCCACGCTCTTGGGAAGGTTCTCCTTCTTGTCCAGATACGAACCGTAGGTAACCATGATCGCCATGGCAAGAGAAAGGCTGTAGAACATCTGCCCCAGCGCGCCGACGACCAGCTCGGGAGAGAACTTGCTGAAGTCGGGCACCAGATAGTAGGCAATTCCCTCGATTGCGCCGGGGAACGTACCAACATAGATGGCAATGCCGACCGCAGCAAGCAGCAGAAGCGGCATCATAATCTGGTTGGCACGCTCGATGCCGCCCTTCACGCCCAGCGAAACCACCAAAAACGCCGCCATCATGAAAAGCAGCATGAACAGGAAGCTTGCGTCGGGTGACGTAATGAACCCTATAAAAAAGTCCCCGCCGTCGGACATGGTTGCAGGCGCTTCGATCAGGTACGACACGCAGTACTTGGCAACCCAACCGCCGATGATGCAATAGTAAGGGACGATGATGAAAGGTATGGCAGCAGAAAGAATGCCGATGAACTTGTACTTTTTTCCGAAGCTGCTGTAGGCGCCAATGACCGACTGCCCCGTCTTGCGCCCCAGCGACGTCTCGAGCAGCAACATGGACACGCCAAAGGTGAACACGAGCACGAAATACGTGAAGATGAAGGTGCCCCCGCCGTATTTCGCCGCAAGGTAAGGGAAGCGCCACATGTTGCCCAGCCCCACGGCGGATGCAGCCGCAGAAAGGATGAACATCCATTTGCCCGACCAGGACGACCGCGCTGGATGCGCTGCGAAATCGGGCATGGCAGGATCGACTATCTCCGGCTCCACGGCAACAGTATCGGTGGCGCGCATTTCGGCGTTAGGCATTCTTTCCTCCTTGACGAACATGAGGCATTAGTATACCCGAGAGACAGAGTGCCAGAACGACAAATTCGGCGCAGGCACCGCCTATGACGACGCCCTAATGGCACCTATGGAAAGTAGATGGCTTTCGGCGCTGGGCGCACGAAGAAGAATCCTGGGACCTTGCCCCTACCAGCAGGAAGCAGAGGGCACCGGCCCAATGCGCGCGAAAAGCATTCCCTACACGAAGCGCGAAGTGTCCACGGCAGTCAGGTGGCCATCTTCGTCCTCGTAGAGCGCCAGGCGACCATCTTTCGACTCGTACACACAACGGAAGCGAGCGAAGTCCTCGCGGCGCGGCGCGGACCCTGCGTCGTCCCCCCTCTTGCCGAAGACGGATTCGGCATTGAAGCCGACGCTCCCCTCTTTGGGGTCGGCGGCAGCGGCATCGCCGGTCTGCCCGTCGGTGGCCTGCGCCTGAGAAACGGCGTGGTCGAGCGCATGGTTGGCTGTGGGTGCCGGATCGGCAGCTGGCGGGGTGGCGGTGCCGGGCGCAGGGCTGGCTGCGGTCGATGGTTCGGGGGCAAATGAAGGCGCGGGATCAGGCGCGGGTGCAGGTGCGGGCGTGTGTGCGGGACCGCGTGCGGGTGCAGGTGCGGGTGCGGGCGCGGGTGCAGGACCGGGTGCGGGCACGGGCGCGGATGCGGGCGCGGGCGCCTCCTGCGAAGCATCGGATTGAGGATCAGGCGCAGGTGCGGGCGAAGGTGCAGCAGAGGCGCGGTTTTCCGGGGCATGTCCGCTCGAAGCGGAATCCGCGTCTTCGGCAACCTGGGCTTCAAGAGACTGGCCCGCTGCGAAGATGGGTTCTGCGGCTGCGGATGCAGGCTCTTCCGTCGAAGCAGATTCAGGTCCTGCATGTTCTATGCCAATGGAAGACACGTCAACAGGAGCTTGGGGCTCCGCGTCGGCTGCCGTCTCCCTTTCAGCACTTCTGGCAACTGGGCTATCCGACGAGCCACGCGGAATGTCGAACACCGAAGTGGATTTGCCGCGGTCGTTAGGGGAATTGAGGAAGGCGTCAAGCTCTTCCTGGTCCGATTCATCATGGACCGCCCATTCAGGAAGCTGGCTATCGTCAAATGTCTGATCTTGTGCGCTCATACGTCGTCTCCTACAGGTTCGCCTAGAGGAACTAAGAAGAATACACCGAACAGAGCTAATATTCATCCGATTCAAGGATGAGTCCACACGCAGGGGCCTGTTCGCCTGCAGCGCTGCGATCACGCGCAGCAAGCACTTCGGC
>JAFUCW010000050.1 GCA_017459485.1 Eggerthellaceae bacterium
CGACCATGTTTTCGGAATAGACAGCGGATCACCTGCATGGATGCCTGGATTCCTGTCCCGCAAGACGCAGGTTGCCGACCCTCTGCACGAGGTCTAACAAGCCAACAACAGTGGAAGTGTTTGGGCGGAGCATCGTCAATAGGGACCGCTCCCGCTGCTCGCGAAAAGCATTCGCAGGGCAATGCGCTCAGCTTCGATGAGCTGCATGCTCTCTTTCGGTTGCATGCACAGTCCCAAACGAGCCAAAGGGCTTGTTTGCCGTGCGACTCGCTTGACTTTGCTTCGCTGTCATAGTGCGAATTTCGCTTGCGATATTCGCGAAGTTTGAAGTTCAGGCATTCCCATAGACGATGTCCTGCCCAAGCACGCCACTCCGGGATAAAACCTAGAGGCTTTCCTGTGAGATTGCGACTGCGATGAGAGAGCGCAGATCGTCGATGCCTAGTACCGTCTTCGAAGACGTGGCAAGAACAATCGGTTTTGCGCCTGCTTGCGCAAGCTTCCTGCAGATTGCCGATACCTGCCGTTGCTGCTGCGCGCGCGAAAGCTTGTCCGCTTTGGTGAACGCCACCAGATAGGGAAGCCCGCGCTGCTCGAGGAATTGGACCATTTCGACGTCTTGCTTGCTTGCGTCGTGACGAATGTCGATAAGCGAAAGGACAAGTGCGAACCTGCGATCTTGAGCGAAGTAGCCCTCGATCAGCTCGCTCCAACGACCCTTTTCGGATTTAGCCACCTTGGCGTAGCCGTAGCCGGGAAGGTCGACGAACGTGGTGCCATCGCATTCGAAGAAGTTGATGGTCGAAGTCTTGCCGGGAGTGGAGGAGACCTTCACCAACCCCTTTCGTCCGAAGATTTTGTTCATGATCGAGCTTTTGCCCACGTTGGAGCGTCCGGCAAAAGACACTTCGGGTTGCGCTGATGGGGGCAGCTGTCCGCTCGTGCCGTACGCGGCGCTGAATGAGACGTTGTGGTAGTTCATAGATTACCTAGTCAAAAGATGAGTGCCTACAGCCATTATATCGGATTACCCTGGGCCATCTTTGCCTATAAACAGCCATAGTAGTCAGAGAATGTGTACATATCTTTACGAAATGAAGTACTATTGTCTGAAAAATTACCGTGTTAAGTAAAATTTGTACACATTCTGCGTCAATAGCGATGTTTTCTGCACGAAGGAGCGCGTTTGCAAAGTCACTGCATTTCGGGAAATATGTCAGCCTTGTGAAGTATGGACACACCCGGATACGTGGCGTTTGACACGCTGGGATGGCGCTGTTAAAGTTTCGCCTCGCGTCTCATGTGCGGGACGCACGTTTTCGTGTGTGCAGCAGCTGAGCACTCACGAATTTTACCTAAGGGATATAAGAGAAAGAAGGAAGCTTTGCCTACTATAAACCAGCTGGTTCGCAAGGGCCGCCAGAACGCTCAGGTCAAGAGCAAGACCCCTGCGCTGAAGGGAAACCCCCAGAAGCGCGGCGTGTGCACCCGCGTGTACACCACCACTCCCAAGAAGCCCAATTCCGCACTACGCAAGGTATGCCGTGTGCGTTTGGTCAACGGCATGGAAGTGACCGCATACATCCCAGGTATAGGCCACAACCTGCAAGAGCACTCCATGGTGCTCATCCGTGGCGGTCGTGTCAAGGACCTGCCCGGTGTTCGTTACAAGGTTATCCGCGCTGCGCTCGATTGCGCTGCAGTGGACGGTCGCAACCAGGCCCGCAGCCGTTACGGCGCCAAGCGGGGCAAGTAGTAGGTA
>JAFUCW010000051.1 GCA_017459485.1 Eggerthellaceae bacterium
CAGGCTGAGCTCAAGGGGTCCTACGATGAGGCCATCGAAGTCCTCGGCTTCGGAGGGGCCATCAAGTTCATGAGGCGGTTCTCCAAGGTGGCAAAGGCTGCGGGCAAGACCAAGAAGGACCTGAAGGCCCCTGGAGTAAGGGTATAAGTCTTCCAGCGGATTGTGTCAATATTTCGGACACAGAATCTTGAGGAATCAGGCTGCCTGAACTGCCTTCCTGCCGCTGCCTGATGCAGCAACATCGTTTGCCTCCGCCTCTTCCGCGAAAGCGTCCCTTGCCCTGCCGAAGAACGCCTGCATGCATGCGGCCGGTATCTGGTAGCCGATCGAGCTGTGGGGCCTCTTGCGGTTGTAGAACGCCTCGACGAACTCGACGACGCAGGCGCGCGCGTCGCCGCGCGTCCTGCAGCTCCTGCCCTCCGCGTACATGTGCTCCGAGAGCGACCAGCCGACGGCCATCCGCGTGTTCGGGTCCATGACGGCCGCCAGGTACGGCAAGCCCTGCCCCGTGCGCAGGTAGGTGATGTCCCCCACCGGCTTGTAGGTGGGAACAGGGCTCGTGAAGTCGCGCCGCACCAGGTCGGGACGCGCCGGGGCGTCCTCGTCGGGGACGGTGGCGCGTTTCTTCGCCTTGGGTGCGATCCCGTGGATCCCAAGCTCTCGCATGGTCTTCTGCACGCGGTAGGGCGTCAGATGCGGGAGCGCGCTCTGCACGAACCGGACGTTGCCGTCCGCGTCGAACAGCAACGTGACGATCCTGTGCGTGCCCCATCCCCATGGGAAAGGGAGCTTTCGTATTCAGGTGAATGGGGCGAAATCATCGCACCCCGTCGCAGCCCTGCGCATGCCTTAGAATTGGCCCGAGCGACAAATCGGGATTTGCAGAGGAGCGTCTTACATGAGGGTGATTGATTTAACACACGTTATTGAAAGTACGATGCCTGTTTATCCGGGTACGGAACCACCAACCTTTGAACCGGCTGGCACGTATGAGAAAGATGGGTTCAAGGAAACAAGATTTTCCATGTTCACGCATACGGGAACTCACATGGATCCACCCGCTCACCTTTTCCGGGACAGGACCACATTGGACGCTTTCCCTCTGGACCAATTCATCGGCAAGGCACTGGTTGTTGACTGCACTTCGTTAAAAGAGGGCGAGCCAATCACAATGGAGCATTTGCTGCCTTATGGAGAGAAGGTAGAACAGGCTGATTTCCTGTTGTTCTATCTTGGATGGGATGAGCGCTGGGGCACAAAGGAATACTTCGGGGACTACCCGTGTATTGAAGATCGCGTTCTGGATCACGTCCTTGATGGTAACTACAAGGGGATAGGATTCGACGTGATGGGCCTTGACCCTATTGCAGACGCAAACCTCACACGGCACAAGAAACTGTTCAGGAACAAGGATATTGTCAATATAGAAAACCTCTGCAATCTGGGAAAATGCGGTTCTGAGCTTTTTTGGTTCAGCTGCTTTCCGCTGAAGCTCGCAGATTGCGATGGGTCCCCAATACGTGCGGTTGCGTGGTTTGAGTAGCGCAAACCCCAGTTTGTGGGCACCGCTTCAGCCCTGCCAGCCACCCATAGGAAAGACGCCTTATACTGGCCTTCCTGGCCTTGCGCGCAGCATGCACACGGCTGCCGAGCTCGCGCCGCTACGCGTTCATCTGCACCTGTCGGCATCGGGGAAAACGAAGAGCGCCCGACTGCGATAATGCCGCCGGGCGCCCTGTCCGCACATTGTGCGCGTGCTACCCTGCGAAGTACGCAACGCCGCCTTCGATCAAGGGTTGGTAGGTGTAGTCGGGGATGTTTTTGTACAGGCCGGCGCCCGAGCGTTCGGTGTGCCCCATCTTGCCAAGGATGCGCCCGTCGGGGCTGGTGATGCCCTCGATCGCCCAGATGCTTCCGTTGGGGTTGGCGTCAAGGTTCATGGAGGGCTCGCCGCCTTCGTTGACGTACTGTGTGGCAATTTGGCCTGCCTGCGCCATCTGGTAGAGCAACTTTTCGCTGGCAACGAAGCGGCCTTCGCCATGGCTGATGGGGACAGTGTGGACATCGCCCACGCTGCAGCGCGAAAGCCACGGCGACAGGGTGGACCCTACGCGCGTGCGCACCATCTTAGATTGGTGGCGGCCAAGCGTGTTGAACGTGAGCGTGGGGCATTGTGCGTCCATGTACTGGATGTCGCCGAATGGCACCAGTCCTAGCTTCACAAGTGCCTGGAAACCGTTGCAGATTCCCAAGATCAATCCGTCGTTGGAAAGCAGCTCGCGCACGGCTTCGGTTACCTCGGGTGCGCGGAAGAAGCTGGTGATGAACTTTGCGGAGCCGTCGGGCTCGTCGCCGCCGGAAAAGCCGCCGGGGATCATGAGGATCTGCGCTTTGCGAATGCGCTCGGCAAGCTCGTGCGTGCTTTCGGCGACTGCGGCAGGGGAGAGGTTGTTCACGATGAAGGTTTCGGCCGCAGCGCCCGCACGTTCGAACGCCGCCGCACTGTCGTATTCGCAGTTGTTGCCGGGGAACACGGGGATGATGACGCGGGGTTTTGCCGCTGCTGCAACCAGCGGGGCAGTGGCACGCGCCCCTTCTGTTCCTGCGTCCTCTTCGTCTTGCGCCACGCGGTCAAGGATGTCCGCGCCTTGCGGACCATGGAGGCCAGAATCGGAGAGGGGGCTTGCCGCGTCCTGGTCGACTGACGTTGTGCGGTATTCCGGAACGGGATTGAGCGTGTCCCCGTCTGCGCGATAGGGGAACACGGGCTCGAGCGTGCGCTCCCATGCCTCTTGAAGCTGCGCAAGGTCGATGGTTTCGCCTGCTGCTTGCCAGGCGTACGTGTCCGAGACCGTGCCGATGCGCGCGACGTTCACACCCGGGTTTCCCTCCAGCGGTGCCGCATTCGCATCAAGCTCCATGACGAACGCACCGTGGGTGGGCGCAAACATCATGTCGGCGCTGGCGATGGCGGGCAGTTCCAGGCCAAGCTGGTTGCCTACGCACATCTTGAACAGCGCGTCTGCCATGCCGCCCGACCCGATGGCGCTGGCGGCCTTCACGGCCCCGCTGGCAATCAGCTGCTGCACGAAGTCGAACGTTTCGGTCATCGACGCTGGAACGGGGCGCAGCGACCCGGCTTCGTAGCGCGGGGCAACAAGCACCACTTGGCTGCCTGCTTGCTTGAACTCGGGCGACACGATGTCTTGGACATGGCCCGTTCCCACGGCGAAGGACACAAGCGTCGGCGGTACGTCCAGGTCCTCGAAGCTGCCGGACATGGAGTCCTTTCCGCCGATGGCGCCAACGCCCAGGTCCACTTGTGCCATGAGCGCGCCAAGCACTGCGGCGGTCGGCTTGCCCCAGCGTTCGGGAACGTCGCGCAGCTTTTCGAAGTACTCCTGCAGCGTCAAGTACATGGTTTCGCGTGCGAACCCGGTGGCGATCAGCTTCGCGATGCTGTCGACCACGGCCAGGTAGGAGCCGGTAAACGGGTCGGCGGAAGAAAGGTAGGGGTCGAAACCCCAGGCCATGCCCGACACGCTGGTGGTCTGTCCCAGCACGGGGAATTTGGCCACCATGGCCTGTGCGGGCGTTAGCTGCATGCGTCCGCCGAAGGGCATGAGCACCGTGCCCGCCCCAATGGTGGAGTCGAACCGCTCCACCAACCCTTTGCGCGAGCAGTAATTAAGGTCGCTCACCAAAGCGTGCATCCGTTCGGCAAGTGTCTCGCCGGCAAACTGCGGCCCTTCCTTTTGCTCAATTTGGTGGTCATTCGAAGGAGTGCCAGCCGCAGGAACAGGCACAACCACTCTGCCTTCTGCAGGTTCCGCCAGACGGGTACCAGTGTAGGGCGCGGGGCCGGGGGCCCCTTGCGTCCCGGGTTCCGCCAGGCCAGCCCCAGCGTAGGAGGGCGCAACCGAGGGGGCCGGAGCCCCATCTGCGACCGTCTGAACACCATTCCTGCTAGCCTGCGAAGCAGGCTCGTAAGATGCATGAAGCAGCGGAGCGCACGATGAACCTTCCGAATCGGCGAAGCCTGATTCGGAAGTTCGAGCAGCGAAGCGGCGCGTCGCAGATGGGGCTCCGGCCCCCTCGGTTGCGCCCTCCGGAGCGACCACGTGCACGTCTTGCGACTTGGGCGCGCCGTTGGAGGCAAGGAATGCGCGGCTTACGTCCACGATGGTCGTGCCCCTCCACACCATGCGCACGCGCGCGTCGTCGGTCACCGTGGCAACGGGCGTGGCCTCCAGGTTCTCTTCGCGCGCATAGCCCAGGAACTCTTCGACGTCTTCGGGGGCAAGAGCAACCGCCATGCGCTCCTGCGACTCGGAGATTGCAAGTTCGGTGCCGTCAAGGCCGTCGTATTTCTTCGGCACCTTGTCCAACTCGATGAACAGGCCGTCGGCAAGTTCGCCAATGGCGACCGACACGCCGCCTGCGCCGAAGTCGTTGCAGCGTTTGATCAGGCGGCAAGCGTCTTTGCGGCGGAACAGGCGCTGGATTTTGCGCTCGACCGGGGGATTGCCCTTCTGCACTTCGGCCCCGCAGGTCTCCAGGCTTTCCACCTTGTGTGCTTTGGAAGACCCGGTGGCGCCGCCGATGCCGTCGCGGCCCGTGCGCCCGCCCAGCAGCACGACCACGTCGCCCGGGGCAGGTTCTTCGCGCCGCACGTGGCTGGCGGGCGTGGCACCGAGCACCGCGCCGATCTCCATGCGCTTGGCGGCGTAGCCGGGGTGGTAGAGCTCGTCGACCTGGCCGGTGGCAAGGCCGATCTGGTTGCCGTAGCTGGAGTAGCCTGCAGCTGCGGTGGTCACCAGCTTGCGCTGGGGCAGCTTGCCGGGAATCGTCTCCGAAACGGGGACGAGCGGGTTGGCGGCGCCAGTCACACGCATGGCCTAGTAGACGTACGAACGGCCGGAAAGCGGGTCACGGATGGCGCCTCCCACGCAGGTGGCCGCACCGCCGAAGGGCTCGATTTCGGTGGGATGGTTGTGTGTTTCGTTCTTGAACAGGAACAGCCAGTCCTCGTCAGTGCCGTTCACGTCCACTTTCACCTTCACGGTGCACGCGTTGATTTCAGCGGATTCGTCAAGGTTTGTCAGGATGCCGCGGCTGTTCAGGTATTTGGCGCCGATGGTTCCCATGTCCATTCGGCACAGCGGCTTGTCCTCGCGGCCCAGTTCGCGCCTCATGGCAAGGTAGCGGTCGAACGCTTCCCGTACCGCATCGTCGTCGATCTGCACGCGGGTGAGTTCGGTGCCGAACGTGGTGTGGCGGCAGTGGTCGGACCAGTAGGTGTCGACCATCTTCACTTCGGTGATCGTGGGCGGACGGCCCTCTTCGCGGAAGTAGCTTTGGAACAGCTTGATGTCGGCCAGGTCCATGGCAAGTCCACGTTGCTCGATGAACGCGGCAAGCTCGGTTTCGTCAAGCGCGTCGAATCCTTCAAGCACTTCCACGTCGGCGGGTTCGGTGTAGTCCATGGCCAGCGTGTCGGGCAGGTCCATGAGCGCGGCACGCGCTTCCACGGGGTTGATGACGTAGTTCATGATGGCGGGCAGGTCGGCGCGGCGCAGATGCCCGTAGAGCACGTAGACCCTCGCGCTGCGTACGGTGGGGCGCTCGCCGCACGATATCAGCTGGATGCACTCGCTGGCAGAGTCGGCGCGCTGGTCGAACTGTCCGGGCAGGTACTCCACGGGGAATGCGGCAGCGCAGCCTTCTATCTCGCGCTCGATGTTGCGGTAGGTCAGGTCCACCTGCGGTTCGGAGAACACGGTGGGAATGCAGTCCTCGAACAGGCGCTGCCCAATACCCTCCACGTCGTAGCGGTTGATGATGCGCAGGTTTTCCAGACGTTCGATGCCCAGGATGTCGCGCAGTTCCGAGAGCAACTGCTGAGCCTCGACGTCGAAACCGGTTTTCTTTTCAACGAATACGCGATAAACCATGAACGGACCTTTCTGCCGCACGGAAAAGAGTGCATTTGGGCTGCATTTGGGACAGTTCATCATTATACATGCGCAGAGGCGCCTTCTGTGCTGCCGTAGGAGCGGTCGCAGCTCTCGTTAAACCATGGCAGGTACCCCGCTAAACCATGGCAGCTACAAAATGTGTACATTTTTTCATATTATGAACTACAATAGAATGCAAACTAAGGTTATACAACGAATAAATGTACACATTTATCAAAAGATGGCGAGGATTTCACCGCGGCCGCGGAAAAGCACTGCGACGACCCCATTCCGGTGGCGCGTCGTGCCCGAAGGCATTCGAATGCGGTGAAGCAGGATGTGGCGCGGCCTACAGTTCGACCATGCACTCGATTGCTTCCTGCGGGCCGTCTACGACCTTGAAGCCGCCGACGAATCTGGCCAGTTTGATGTCGCGTTCGTGCTTGCCTGGCAAAAGAGACATGACAAGCTTGTGGCGTTCGTCGGTGAGCGCCATGAGCGAACATGCGCGGCGCTGTGCTTCGAGCGACTGTCCCGTTTCGCTTTCGACAGCGGCAATCAGCCGCATGACCAGCTGCTCTATTCCGCCAGGCTCGATCAGGTCTTCTTTCACGACAGGGAGCACGGTGTAGCCGGCAGATGCAAGCTCGCGGTTGCGCCGCAGGTCGTCGACGGCTTTGGCGCGCACGTGGGACATCGTTGTTTCAAGAATCTCTTGGGGATACGCGCTTTCTGGGTGGGTTGCTGCCTCGGCGGCGGCACGCGCGACAGCAGCAAGGTCAAGATGAACCATGCCGTCGTAGTTCAGGCCAACTTTCGTGCCCGAGACCAAGATATCGGGAACGCGCGTGCTGTCCTTTGTTGCCTCTTCGCCATCCTGAATGGAAACGCGAGGGTTGAGGACAAGGGAGTCGAAGCTAAAGCCAAGGTCGTCTGCACGCATGCGCAAGAGGGCGGCGACAAGGGACTCCATGGGCGACCAGGCGTTGTCGTCCACGAAGCGCACCATTTTGCGGGCCACCTCTTTTCCGCGGACGTTTTTGACCTGATCGATGAAGGCAGCGATGCGCTCTGCCGACGTGACCGGCTCGACGCCGAAGGTGACGGGCCCGCACGCGGGGTCGGCGGCGTCGCGGGAGAAGGTGCCGCACAGTTCGTGCCCGAGCATCACGAGCTCCATAGGGGACAGCACTGTAGCCATTTCGATGAAGACCAACTCGGGGCAGCTGAACACCGTCTGGTTCGATGCCCCTTTGCTTTCCGCGTTTTCCACAGGGACGAACGATTTCGGCGGAATGCCCGAGGCGTAGACCGAGCAGGTGGAGTTCACCAGGCGCACGCGAGCTTCGGCATTGGGGACGGCAATGTCGAGCGGGGTTGCCTTGTCCAAGCATGACCCAAGCCCAAGCGCTTCGAACCCGAACGCCGAGCGCGTCCATTTCTTGCGAGACGAATGGGACGGAAGGGGAAGGTCGGTCCGCTTTTCGAACATGGTGCGGGGCGATCCGTTTGCACGAAGCGCGCGAATAACGCTCAGTGCGCTCCTTTTGTTCAAGGCGATGGACATGGGCCAGTTCCTTTCGTTGGTGCAATGCGCACAGGGGCGTGGTCTTCAGCCAGAAAATCTGTACATTATTTCTCGCAATGTATCATGATAGGCTGAAATAGAGAAGAGCTGATTGAAAAAATGTACAGATTACTGCGTGTACAAACCAACTTTGCGCGAAGGGAACAGCGCTACCCGGTGACTACGGGCACCCAACCCATGATGAGCACCACGATGATCAGCACCGGAACGACATAAGTCATGTAGGCGCGGGCCCATTTGGGGTACTTCGCCCCTGTGCCCTTGTCTGCTTCGGCGACGAAATTGTCCCATCCCCAACCGCTTTTGCGCGTGCAGAACAGCAGAATGACCAGCGCTCCTATGGGCAGCAGGTTGTTCGACACGATGAAGTCCTCGCTTGCCTGGATGTCGCCGATGTGGGGAAGGGTGCAGCCCGACCACACGTTGAATCCCAGGGCGCAGGGAAGGGACAGCAGAACAAGCAAAACGCCGTTGATCAGCGTAGCCTTGCCGCGCGGCATGTTCCACTGGTCCATGGAAAACGCGATGATGTTCTCGAACACGGCAATGACAGTCGAAAGCGCAGCGAAGCTCAAGAATACGAAGAACAGCGTGCACCACAGCTGCCCCAAAGGCATCTGGCCAAACACGTTCGGCAGCGTAACGAACACAAGGCCAGGGCCCGCGCCTGGCTCGACGCCGACTGCGAAGCAGGCGGGGAAGATGATCAAGCCGGCCATCAGTGCAACGCCTGTGTCGAGCGCCCCGATGCGCAGGGACTCTCCCATAAGCGAATGGTCGCGACCAATGTAGCTGCCGAATATAAGCATGGACCCGATACCCAGCGAAAGCGTGAAGAACGCCTGGCCCATGGCAGCATATGCGGCCTGCCCGAAGCCGGACAGGCCCCCGCCGAGCAGGTTGCCGAAGTCGGGCATAAGGTAGAACTTGATGCCTTCGGCAGCCCCCGGCAGGGTCATCGAGCGGATCACCAGCAGCGCCATGACCAATAGCAGCGCGAGCATCATGATCTTGGTGACGCGCTCGACGCCTCCTTGCAGCCCAGCAGCGCATGCCGCCAGGCCGATTGCGCACACGACCACCATCCACAAGATCATTTCCCCGGGGTTGGCGAGCAGTGTGTCGAACACGGCTCCCACTTGGTCGGGTGTGGCGCCGTTGAACGTGCCTACGGCGCTTTTTTGCACGTAGGCAAGCATCCATCCTGCCACGGTGGTGTAGAACATCATGAGCAGGTAGTTGCCCACGAGCGCCATCCATTTGACCATGTGCCACTTGCTGCCTTTAGGCTCGAGCACGTCGTAGGCACGCGCGGGTCCGCGTTGGGCGCCGCGGCCAACGGCGAATTCCATAGCTAGGATTGGCAGGCTGAACAGTACCAGAAACAAGATGTACATGATCACGAAGGCGCCCCCACCGTATTGCCCGGTGATGTAAGGGAAGCGCCATACGTTGCCCAGGCCAATTGCGCAACCAGCACTGATAAGTAGGAATCCAAGTCGGCTTGCGAACTGTTCTCGTTGTGCCACGACATCTCCTTCTGCTCTTAGGAACAAGTAGACATTTTAGGCCCTTCGCGGTTTTTAGTGGGTAGCACAGGCGGGCAGCTGGGGGAAGTGTAGTTTCGCGCGGGGCCGAGCGGTATCATTCTCCACGTCAACGGAGGAACGTGGAGGCAACCGATGAACCCTCAATCTCAGATGCTGGCAGCCCTGATCTCGAAATCGCTCAACCTCGGCCCGGAGTGGACGGTGGTCGACGTCGAGATGCGCGAGTGCGACCCGGAGCCCGACGAGCTGCACGTCTACGTCGAGCGGACGCCCGGGCACGCCCTTAAGTGCCCGAAGTGCGGCGCGATGCACGGCGCCTACGACACGCGCAAGCGCACGTGGCGCCACCTGGACATCTGGCAGTACAAGACCTACATACACTGCGAGGTCCCGCGCCTGGACTGCGGCGACGGCAAGCCCGTCACCGCCGAGGTGCCCTGGGCTGCGCCCGACGCCAAGCACTTCACCGCGCTGTTCGAGGCGCAGGTGCTGGTCATGGCGATGTCGTCGATGCCGGTGGCGGGCATAGCCGGGGTCGTGCGCGAGCACGACACGAGGATCTGGGCGATGCTGGGCCGCATCGTGTCGAAGGCCCACGCGGAGGCCGACTTCTCCGGCGTGACCGACGTGGGCGTCGACGAGACCGCCCGCAGGCGCGGCCACAACTACCTCACGAGCTTCGTCGACCTGGACGGCGAGCGCGTCATGGTCTGCGCGCTCGGGCGCGACGCCGGCACGGTGGCCGAGTTCGCTCGCGAGCTGGAGGCGCACGGCGGCGACCCCGGGGCCGTCGCGGTCGTCACCTGCGACCTGTCGCCTGCGTTCGCCAAGGGGGTCGCCGAGCACCTGCCCAACGCGGAGCGCGTGGCCGACCGCTTCCACGTGATCCAGCTCGCGACCAGGCAGCTGGACAAGGTGAGGGCCGCCGAGGCCAAGGAGTCCAAGGAGAAGAGGGCGCTGCTGTCCCGCACGAAGTACATCTGGCTCAAGAACGAGTCGAGCCTCACCGAGGGGCAGGCGGAGAGGAAGCGCAGCCTGGCCAAGGAGCACTTGAAGACCTCGCGCGCCTGCGCGATGAAGGAGGCGCTGCAGGCCGTCTACGAATGCGGGACGCGCGAGGAGGCGGAGTCGGAGCTAGACGCGCTGTGCAGCTGGATCATGCACTCGAACGTGCCGCAGATGAAGGCCGTGGCCAAGACCATACGGGAGAACAAGGCCGAGATACTCAACTACTTCGACCACAGGCTGACCAACGCCGTGCTGGAGGGCATGAACTCGGTCATCCAGTCGGCCAAGAGGCAGGCGCGCGGGTTCAGCAACCTGGAGTACTTCAAGACCATCATCTACCTGAAACTGGGAAAACTGCACTTCCCCCAGCTGCCCGCCTGTGCTACCCACTAAAAACCGCGAAGGGCCTCTTTTTCTTTGGATGGAACAAGTGCGTCGATGTTGCTGGTCTCGTTGATTTCGATGTTTTCGTTGCTGGTTGATTGGTGCTCGTCCATTGCCCACTCCTTTCACGGGGTTGTTGAACATTATCGCATTACTGCGGAATCCGATTATTAGCTGGCAGCTATTGTAGCTTTGTTATTGCAATCTTCACGAGCGCTTAGAAGAGTCGATCGGGCATATAATTACGCATATGTGCAACAGATGAGGGATGGGCTCGGTATGAAAATCGGCAAGCTAACCTTCAAAGAGCTGGACGTAGAAGGCCGCGCCTCCATATCCACGGATCTTTCAGACGAGGATGCACGGGGCATTTACGCTTACGAATTCTCCGATGGCACCTGGTACGTGGGCAAGTCTGTCGATGTGCGCGACAGGCATGTGCAGCACATGCACGAATACCGGCACATGGACCCGCCCCTGCATGCAACAAAGATGCTGTGGGCGTCTGTTACGGGAGATGGTCAGGAGCTTGACTATGCAGAATCTGGGACAATCGCTTGGTTCGAGACCAAGGGTTACGACCTACGCAACAAGGCTAAAACGGGACGCCCAGGTGGCAGCCTCGAGGTTATGGTGGATACAGGCAACGGGTGGGGCGTTTCCATTCCGTGGGACCGAGATAGAATTCCTGCGAGCACCCGTGAATTTACCTTCGAAGAGCAGCCGAAGATGCTGGAGAAGTTTAAGAAGCTGCAATCGATTCCTGAATACGACTCGCTGATAGCTACGCTTGCATGGTATGTCCACAACACCATTCCAGCACCTGCAGATACCGCGGGCAGCCTTTGGGTGGTTACAGCCATGCCGTCCACATACGGCCGTCTGTGCTGCATCACCTGCCAGAACGTGGAAACGTTCGTGGTGTTCGAAGATGGCGCGTTCGACAAAAAGGGCCCATGGGCTTTTGTCAATCTCAAGCCAGCAGAGGATATGCTCGTTCCTGACTGGGGGAAGGGCGATCTAGGCAACTACGAGAACCTGAGGAATTGCATCAGATTTACGTTCGACTCGCTCGACGAAGTGGACTACATGCTTGCAAGCGAAAGGATGCTCGACTGCTGTTATCGCGTGAATTCCGAGCTGATGCGCAAAGGTGCTTCCATGATGAAGCGCTACAACAATCCCTACCTTGTTGATGCAATACTCAACTACAACTTGCCCGAGCGCGAAGAAGTCCAGGCCGATGAGCATGTTCTCAGAATATCAAAGAAGATACTTGATCCTTTGAAAACGCCCGAGTTCGTCCCTTTCGAGCCCGACGTTGCACCCGGTGTTTTCTGGGATATCATCGATTCTGGTTGTTTAGAAAAGGAGCCCACTATGGCAGACAGAATCGTGCAGACTGCAGGACGTGAGGCGTTGGGACAGTTCGCTCCGGACTTCGCCCACTTCAACGACGACGTCCTTTTTGGGGAGAACTGGAACAACCAGGACATCGACCTGAAGACGCGTTGCATCATAACCGTGGTTGCGCTCATGGCGCAGGGCATCACCGACAACTCGCTCAAGTACCACCTGGAGAACGCTAAGGTGCATGGCGTGTCGCAGAAGGAAATGGCGGCAGTGATCACGCATGTGGCGTTCTACGCCGGCTGGCCCAAGGCTTGGGCGGTGTTCAACCTGGCAAAGGAGGTTTACCGCGAATAGGGGAACATCCGCTTTACCCGCCACTGGCGGTAATAATGTGTGTAGCCTTCCTTCCACGATCTCCAGCAGCTCGCGCGCCTGCATGCAGCCAACCTTCTCGAGGAGCCAGTCGTCCAATGCTCCGCTTCTTGGAGGGTTTTCCGCTTTTCGAGGCAACGAGCATCGCGCCTGGTTGTTTCTGTACTATAATTCCAAAAGTTAGAAAGTTGGAATAGTGATTGGAGCTGGCATGCTCGCAGAGCTCA
>JAFUCW010000052.1 GCA_017459485.1 Eggerthellaceae bacterium
ACACCCTGTTTGGTGAAGTGTGGGAGGACCGCGGCGGTCTGGAGGACGAGGACACCTACATGGCGCGGCGCGAACAGTACGCCGCCGAGCTGCCTGATGGTGTGCTGGTGCTGACCTGCGGCGTTGATACCCAGGACGATCGTCTGGAATTCGAGGTTGTCGGGTACGGCCTCCATAATGAAACCTGGGGCATTCGCCGGGGCCAGATCATGGGCCGCCCGGATGACCCGGAAACATGGGCCCGGCTTGATGATATCATCGACCACGTCTACCATTACGAAGACGGCAAGGGCTTGAAGATCAGCATGACGCTGGTCGACGAGGGCGGCCACTTCACCCAGGACGTGCGCTACAACTGCCAGCAGCGCATCGGGAAAAAGGTATTTGATTGCAAGGGCTTCTATGGTGAGCGCCCCTACACCGCCCCGCCGAAGAAGTTCAAGATCGTGCTCCGGGGCCGCTACCTCGGAACGTGCTGGCAATACCAGATCGGCGTTGATTCTGGCAAGCAGAACATCATGGACAACCTGCGTGTACAGTCGCCCGGCTCCCGGTATTGCCATTTCCCGCTGAACGAGGAATGCGGCTATGGTCATTCCTTTTTCGTCGGCCTGCTCTCCGAGCGTTTGGAGTATGTGGAGAAATCCCGTCATCCATGGCAGTGGAAGAAGATACCGGGCCATGAGCGCAACGAACCTTTGGACTGTCGCAACTACGCGAACGCCGCTTTCAAGGTTCTATCCCCGGACATGGATATGCTTTTCAGACGGCGCAAGGGCAAAGCCAGTGCTGCCGAGGAAATTCTGAACCAGCCGGCCCCGAAGCAGAAGAAGCCCACACAAACCCGCCCGAACCTCAACAAGTATTTCGATGAATGGTAGGTGTCCATATGAGCAGAGATTTGTTTGAACTCCGGACGAGGCTTGAGTTCCACAAGACCTTGTTGGAGAAGCTGCGCACGGCTTATCTGAAGCTGCTGGACGGCGGCGTGAAGTCATACACGATTGATGACCGCAGCCTGACCCGGTTCGACCTGGACAAGTTGAAGGACGAGATCGCGGAGGAAGAGAACACGGTGGACGAACTGAACGCCGAACTGAACGGGCTGAAACCCCGCCGTGCGTTTGGTGTGCTTCCTCGGGATTGGTAATTGGATAAATGCCCCTTCGGGGGCTTTTATCAGCGCTGCGGTGCGGAGTTTTCGCTCTCCTTTCGTCACGCCGCAGCGCTTTATATTTCGACAAGATTGGAGGTGCCTCCGATGGAAGAAACAATGCGGCCTATGGCAAGCGGGTACAGTGAAGCCGGTGCAAGCACTGTCAGGCGCGCGTTGAAGGGCTTCAAGGCCAGATCGTCCTCTCCGAATGAGGACATCAACTGGAACAACTTCACCATGCGCCAGCGTGCCCGGATGCTGTATATGTCATCGCCCATAGCTGCCAGCGCGATCAAGACGAACAGGACGAAGGTCGTCGGAACGGGGTTGACGCTGAAAAGCAGCATCGACCATGAACGGCTCGGCCTGACCCCGGAAGCCGCGAAGCAGTGGCAGCAGAACACAGAGCGCGAGTTTGCGCTGTGGGCCGGGAAGAAGGAAAACTGCGATGCCATTGGTATGAATGATTTCTCGTCGATGCAGCAACTCGCAATCATGTCGTGGCTCATGAACGGCGATGTGTTCGCCCTGTTCCAGTGGTACAAGGAATCCCCCACCAACCCGTACCAACTGCG
>JAFUCW010000053.1 GCA_017459485.1 Eggerthellaceae bacterium
ATCTGGACGCGGTAAGGCTAAATCAAGATCGTCATCCCAGGGGATGAACCCCTGATGGCGCACCGCGCCAATAAGAGAGCCGAAAAAAAGACTGTAGCGCAGATCGTGCTTCTCGCAAACCTTGTGCACAAACACGCCCATTTGCAAAGCAGCATCCTGGATTATACGGAGTGAATTAGAGTTTTCTTCTTTACTGGTTTGCATAACCATAGGAAGCCAGAACGTTACGACCCCGTTTTGGAAACAATGACCGCAAACGTCTGGAAGAAGATTTTGACATCAAGCCCCAAGCACGCATTTCGCACATAGTCCAACTCCAATGCCTGGCGCTCCCCTGTTTGGTAACGCGCCTCGTTGCGAGACTCCACTTGCCACATACCCGTAATACCCGCTGGCACCGAGGGCAGCAGATCCACGTCTTCGCCATACCACACCAGTTCTTCGGGAGTAACGGCACGCGGACCCACGATACTCATCTGGCCTAGAAACGCATTGATAAAGTTGGGAATCTCGTCGATACTCGTACGACGCAAGAAGGCACCCAGTTTGGTAATACGGGGGTCACGCTCGACCTTGTGCTCGTAGACCCAGTCGCGCATTTGCTGTTCGGTGAAATGCTGACGCAAGTTATCCGAATCTGCCACCATGGTGCGGAACTTAACAATCTTGAACAGCCTGCCGCCTTTACCCACGCGCGTCTGGAGATAAAAAGGCGACCCACCCGTGTCGCGCATGATGACAACGCTCAACAATGCGCCCGGAACGAAAAACACAGCTATAGCCAGAGACGATACCGCTACGTCAATCGCTCGCTTTATAGCACGATAGAACAAGGGCTTGACGGGAACAGGACGTGCGTTTTGACGTTCGCGAAATTGCTCCGCCGCTATTTCCGCAATCCGAGGCTCATAGAGCGCATGGGCTTCAGGGGCCGCATGAATGGCGCCGCAGACGCTTGGTGAAGAACAAGTGACGGCCATGGCGTCGGGCATCGTTACTCCTACATTTCTGCTGTGTTTATATTAGTGAAATATAACACAAAACCGCACAACAATCCATTAAAAGTGGTCGTGGGTGCGAACTTTGACTTTGCCTTTGCCTATCGTCACTAATGCTGTAGAATTATGCTACAAACTTTACAGCAAGGAGCAACCATGCCATCTATACTTCCCGTTTCTTCTCTTCGTAGCTACACCGAGGTTTTGGACGATGTTGGCCCAGGATCGCCCGTTTTCCTAACCAACAACGTCCACGGCAAATACGCTATCTTGGAAATGTGAGATTACTACAGTCTTGCTGCTGAGGGCAAACTCTTCAGTGAGCTAGAAGCGGGCCGCATCTCTGGCGAACAAGATGGCTGGATTACCAGCCAAGAAGTGCATGATTTCTTCGCCAGGAAGGCTGACAATGTCGGCTAGTGTCGTTTATTCAAAACTTGCTCTAAGCGACCTTGAATACATCTGGAGTTTTCTTACCATCGATTGCGACAACGCTAATGCAGCGGAGCGAACCATCAACGGAGTATTGGATGATTTGGAAAGATTGGCAATTCTCCCCGAATCAGGAACTCCGCTTGACTATCGTTGCATCATTCATTCCGATTATCGGTTTATTGTATCAGGCAATTACCTTGCCTTCTATCTCTTTGAAGACGGTATCGTCCATATAGTTCGAGTCCTCGATGGCCGAAGTGACTACCTGCGTAAGCTACTCGGCACATCCAGCTCGGCCATCGACCTATATCTGTAATTACACCTAGGAAACCATCCGCTGCAATGACTCTAAAATCATGCATACCTGTTCGGGCATGAGTGCGACAAGAATCTTCTCGACCGCTTTGTTTTGAGACCCTTCTTGGTGCCACGGGCGAAGCACAGGATCCGGCCTGTCGAATGCTGCACCAATCTTGCTTGTTCGCCTATGCAGGGTGACAACCGCTCTTCCAAGCAACCCATAGCGTTCGCGGCTTTGGTGGGCGCAAGCGCGGCCTTGCAAATAGCACTGCCAGCCCACAAACCAAACGGCCCTCCGTGCGCTTTGCACGAAGGGCCGCATAAAGAGAGCAGGCGTCAGTACTCCCACCCCGAGCAGGGCGCTTGCTGCCCTACTCTTCCATCTCTCTGTCGAGCGTTCCCTGGAACACGTGCCAGAAATC
>JAFUCW010000054.1 GCA_017459485.1 Eggerthellaceae bacterium
CAGGTAGTCAATGTGGCTGGCGTGGACTAGTAAGGCATTGATGTTGCGAACACGCACTGATTGATGGCTGTATCGCACATGGCTGCCAAGAACATGACGTTCCTGAGCTGCCTTTTTCCTGCGATCGATCAGCAGATCGGCGAGGTCATGATGACCATCACAGGCGACTACACCGTCTACGAGCGCGTGAACGGCAACGGTACGGCACTCAAAGAGGTCCCGTTGGCCAGCTTGCAGGAAGATGCCCATTTGGTCAATGACTCCGGCGTAGGCGACGAGTTCTGCCTGCGCAGCGGGTGCCACGACTTCACGCGCGAGGTTCTTACCAAGGTAGAGATGCCTGGCATGACCAAGAACCCGCATATGTGGCTCAACCAGGCTCATATGAATGTCGAGTTCGCCTGCGGAGATTGCCACTAGTCGCATCGTGCATCGGTAAATGCGTGCACGCAATGCCATGACGACGCCGCAGAAGGCATGCCGGATGGCTGGCTCACCTACCAGGAAGGCCAAGCTGCCAACATTGCTGCGTAAAGCGGTATCTGCATCCTGCCCATGGTAGGGCAGGCGCAAAGGAAGGCCTGTCGCAATGGCAGGCCTTCCTGCATGTTTCACTACATTAGTCACCTACACCTTTTGATGTACTGTTCCCATTCTGTGCAGGAGATTTGTGTGGTTGAGGGTTTACCCTTATGGTCTTTTGAAAAGGCCGGTGGGAACATGAATCTGCTTATGCATGCAAGGTTCTGCATGTTTGTGTATGCATACATATAGTCTATAATGGGAGAGGTCGATAGTGAACGCACGCACCAAACAGAGGCTCGTCATTGTCACCGGCGTCATCGTTATCGCGATGGCCCTTATTCTTGCGATTGTAGGAGGCGGCTCGGCGGCGAAGACCGTCTCGATCGCCCAAGCGGCAAGCGGGGACTACGTGAACCAGCGCGTGCAGGTGTCGGGCAACGTGGTCGAAAATTCCTATAGCACCAAAGACAACATTCTTACTTTTTCGATTTACGATCCCGACTCTGCGGCCGACGCCATTCTCAACATCGCCTACGATGGCGGTGCGGCTGCCACCTTCGGCAACGACGTGACCGCCATCTGCACCGGCAAGATTGACGAGTCGGGCACCCTGGTTGCTAGCGAGCTGGTCACGAAATGCCCTTCCAAGTACGAAAGCGGCATGGATGCACTTGGCGTGGGGCAGATGATCGACTACGGTGAAAAGGTGCTCAACAAGACTGTGAAAGTGACGGGAACCATCCAGCCTGGCAGCCAGAATCCGGCAGGATCGGGCGACCACCGCTTTGTGCTTGTTGATGCGGAAGACTCGACCATCATGGTCGAAGTGCTTTGCGACGAGGCTCTTTCCAGCGAAACCATCGCAGACAATGCCAAGGTGGTCCTAACTGGCAACACGATCGACAGCGGTAAGTTCGTGGCAACCAACGTGGCTATCGAGGGCTAGACGATGGGCTTTCCGCTTATAGGGCTGATCAGCCTTCTCGTCGCGTTCGCGGCGCTGGTCTTGTCGCTGGGAACGCTGCTTGCCGGCTCCGTCGTGCGCACGCCCAAACGCGAAGGCGTGGGCGAGACGCTGCTTTGGGCGGGCCATGTTGCTTCCATCGTGGCGCTCGTCTCGCTCACGTTTTCCTGCCTTCTGCTTGTTTTCTGCTTCGTGACCGGGGACAACTCCATCGAATACGTCGTGCAGGGCCGCAGCCACTCCACGGGCCCACTGGGCACGTTCTACCGCATCGCCGGCCTGTGGGAGGGCCGCGAAGGCTCCTTGCTGTTCTGGGCATGGCTGATAGCGGTGTTCAACGCCGTGGTTGCCGTGCGCAACATGAAGCATTTGAAGAAGCTTGATGCGTGGGCTCTTTTCGTGGCGAGCGCGGTGCTTGCGAGTTTTGTGGGCATTCTCCTTTTCTCGGAAGAGAACAGTCCCTTCGTCGCTCTCGACCCGAAGTACTTGGATGCAGAAGGCAATCTGACGGGCGCTGCGACGCTGTGGGGCATGAACACCCTGCTTGAGCATTGGGCGATGGCGGTCCATCCGCCCGCGTTGTTCATAGGCTATGCGGGGCTGACCATTCCGTTCGCCTATGCCGTTGCAGCCCTTATCGTGGGGGACGCTTCCGACGCATGGGTCAGGAGCAGCCAGCGCTACGCCCTTGTGTCGTGGTGGTTCCTGGGGCTTGGCATTGGCCTTGGGTCGGTGTGGGCCTACGTGGTTCTTGGCTGGGGCGGCTACTGGGGATGGGACCCGGTGGAAAACGCCAGCTTGCTTCCGTGGCTTGTCACGCTTGCACTCATCCATAGCTTCACGATCTACCGCCAGAGGGGCGCATTCAAGCGATGGAGCATTTTCTGCGCCTGCCTGGCGTTTGCCTTCGTCATCACCGGTACGTTTATCACGCGATCTGGCTTGGTGGAATCCGTCCATGCGTTTGCGGGGGATCCAGTGTCGCTCAATCTGTTCGGTGGCTTGATCGGCGCCGCTTTGCTCTGCGGCGTGGTGGGCCTTGGTCTTCGTTGGAAGCGCTTTGCGCCCAAAAACGCTGCCGACGAGGACATCGGAAGCCTCATGTCGCGCGAAGCGGCGTACTACTTTAACAACGTCATCATGGTCGTGTTTGCCGTGGTGCTGTGCTATTTGACGGTGTCGAGTGCGCTGCCAACGTGGCTTCCCTTCGGCGGCCAGGCGCTCTCTGCGGGCACCTACAACGCTATTGCCCGACCCTTGGGCGTGTTCTACCTGACCGTTTTGGCGGTGTGCCCCCTGCTTAGCTGGGTCGTGACCAAGCGCGAGACCCTTATTGCGCGCGGCAAGGCGCCCTTGTTCTTCGCTCTTGGTGCGTTCGCGCTGCTTCTTGTGTATTTCTTCACGCAGCTTTCGCCCGCCTACGATACTACCATTGCCGCAGGCGGGTCCCAGGCAGACGCGCTTGCCTCCGACGGCCCCGCTCCTTACTACAAGGGCCTGGCCATCGTCGGTTTCTTGGTCGCTTGCCTTATCTTCTTCAACACGCTGTTCATGATCGTGCGCAACACGGCCAGGTGGGCAAAGACGCATGGCACTAATCCCTTCGTGGCGTTCTTCAAGATGATCAGATCGCATGCGGCCACCTACGGCGGCTACCTTGCTCATCTGGGGATGGCGTTCATCTTGGTGGGCCTGATCGGCTCGTCTATGTTCATCACCGAAAAAGTCGAATACGTGAACTACGACGGAGCCACGAACACCGCCGAAGACATACAGATCCAAGAGTTCACGCTCAAGTACACGGACAACTCCATCAACCCCGACGAAGGGGAGCGCAACATCATCTACACGGTCGAGTTCGACGTGTACCGCGACGGCAATCTGATTGGGCATCTTGCGCCCAACCTTCAGATGGTCACGGCAACGCAGCAGACCAAGGCCAACGCCGCCGTCATGAGCTTTCCGGAAAAGGACCTCTTCGTCGTCTACCGTGGCGTGAACGACGCTGGCGCCTTTGCCATGGACGTGCGTGTCAATCCGCTGATCGGCTTCGTGTGGGTCGGCTTCGGTCTGCTGATGCTGGGTGGTGCCATCTCTGCATTTGGACGCCGTGGGAATGCGCCTTTGGGCCCACCTGTCGAAACGTCGCCTGACGCACAGGCCGACCAGCAAGCAGACGCGATTGCCAAGGGCGCAGGTGAAGAGGATGCTGATGCCCGTGAGGCGGATTCCGGAGCCAAGGAGGCTTCCGCTAAACTGCCTGGTGGCGAGGGTGCGCATTCTGCGACAAACGACAGCGAGGCAGGCGACGACGCTTCCGGGGATGGCCCATCCAGCGACGCTGCTGCAAGCGATGACGCCAGCGGCGCTCCCGTAAGCAGCGCTACTTCCGACGACGGTGAAAAGGCGTAAGCGTTTCCCGTGGGCGGTATAGCGGTACAGGTCGACCATGTGAGCAAGGTCTTTGGAGATCGCTACGCGCTCGACGACGTCTCCCTTGACGTGCCCGAAGGCGCCTTCCTTTCTATTTTCGGACCCAATGGGGCAGGGAAGACCACGCTTTTGCGCATCTTGGCCACGCTTTCGCGCCCGACGAGCGGCAGCGTGTCCATCGCCGGCATCAGCTGCAAGGACGACCCGGACGCCGCACGCGATCAGATTGGCATGATATCCCACAGTTCCATGCTCTATGCCGACCTCTCGGCTGAGCAGAACCTGCTGCTCTACGCGCGTCTCTACGGCATCGACTCTGCGCAGGAGCGCGTGGACGAGATGCTCGAGGCGGTCGAGCTGTCGCATCGGCGCCTGGATGTGGTCCGCACGTTTTCCCGCGGCATGACGCAACGGCTTGCCATCGCGCGCGCTTTGCTCCACGACCCGCAGGTGGTGCTGCTTGACGAGCCTTATTCGGGCCTGGACCCCCATGCGGTCGAGATCTTCGACTCGCTGCTCGATTCCGTGCGAGAGGGCCGTACGTTTGTCATGGTCAGCCACGACCTGCGCAAGGGCTTCGAGGCTTGCACGCATGCGCTTGTGCTTGCGCGTGGCGCGAAGGTGGCCTATGCGGCCAAAGACGACATCGACTACCAGGCCTTTTCCGCGCTCTATCGTGACACGGTGGGAATGGGGGTGTCGTGACATGCCTGGCGTGCGCACCCGTAAGCCTTCCCTGTTCGCCCACTACAAGACCTTGCTTGCCAAGGACCTGCAGCGCGAATTCCGCACCAAGGACATGCTTTCGTCCATGGCCATCTACGCGCTTTTGGTGTTGGGGGTCTACGGCGAGGCTCCTTCCCAGACGGGTCGGCAGTTCGAGATCCGGCAGATGAGCGGCGGGCTTTTGTGGGCGCTCATCGTGTTTACGAGCTTGCTTGGACTGAACCGGTCGTTTTCCTACGAAAAGGAAAACGGCTGCCTGGAAGGCATCCTGCTTGTTCCGCTCGACCGGTCGGTGGTGTTCCTTGCAAAGGCCACGAGCAACCTGGTGTTCTTGCTTGCGGTCGAGGTGGTCGTGCTGCCCCTGTTCTCCTTCTTCTTCCTGACCACCACCAATCCTGCGCCCACGTGGCCCATGATGCTGCTTCCCCTCTTGGTGGGCACTATCGGCATCGCCGGCATCGGCACGCTGCTTTCCACCATCACGGTGAACACGCGCGGCAAGGACGTCATGCTTGCCGTGCTTTTCATCCCCCTGGTTTTTCCACTGCTCTACGCATGCGCTTCCGCTACCACGGTGGTGGTAGCAGGGGGCGACATCGAGGGCGTCTTTATGAATTCAGTGCTGTTGGCAGTGGGGTACGACCTGGTCATGGTGCTACGCTCTTGGGTGCTCTCTGACTTTGCCGTGTCTGCGTAAGAAAGGATGCGTATGCCCGACAAACCTTCCAAACCGCTTGTGGGTGGGCTTTCCGACAAACTGATGACGCCGGCGCTTGCCTTGGGGGGGCTGCTTACCGCAGTGGCCTTCGTGCTGGCCTTCACGACGGCGTTCGGCCGTGTGCTCTCCCTGACGAAAGCCACCTCCGCCGTCACCAACTTCCTCACCACCAACTTCCACAGCAGCTGGTCGGTTCTGACCGTACTCGTCATCATCTTCCTGCTGCTCGGCATGGTGATGGATACCGGTCCCGCGATCATCATCCTCGCTCCC
>JAFUCW010000055.1 GCA_017459485.1 Eggerthellaceae bacterium
GCAGGCGAAGCTCTTCGATGCGTTTGCCATGGGCCATTTTTCTGCTCAGGAACTCGAGCATATCCATCTTGCTCTTGCTAAAGACTGGTTCATAGTCGGGGTCGTACTTGCTTAGGAAAGCGGGGTAAGACCCATACTTTCGAATGATGAACATGGGGTCTATGGACTCGTTCGCGTCAAAGTCGAGCAGGCTGGGGATGCGCCCGAGCACTTGCTTGAGGTGTTCGTACTCTCCGCGAATCAGGCGAGCGCTTCCGAACTTACCCTGCTCGAGCGCTCGGAAGACACGCGCTTCCGCAACGCGGTCAAACGTGATAGTTGAGCAGCCTGGGATAACCGTGTCGCCTTCTTTAACAGCCTTCCTCAGGCTGTCTTTGTTGTAGGTGCGGTCGCCAGATAGTGCGATAGGGACAAGATAGTTGCTCTGGTAGTTGCCAATGAAATCGAGGACAAGCGCATACTCCTTGCCGTCTGCTTTACGAAGTCCTCGACCAAGCTGCTGGATAAAGACGATTGCTGACTCCGTGCGGCGCAGCATGATTATTTGATTCAGGGAAGGAATATCAACGCCTTCGTTGAGGATATCAACCGAGAAGATGTATTGCAGCTCGCCTCGCTCGAGTCGGGCGATAGCGCTGTCTCTTTCTGCGTCGGTCGAAGCACCGCTGATTGCCGTGGTGCGGTATCCGCGCTCGTTGAACATTTGAGAAAGCCGCTGAGCCTCCTCGTTGCGGTTGCAGAAGATAAGCCCTCTGCGTCCCTCTTTGTCGACGGTGTATTGTTCGATCCTTTGGGTGATATGCCGTACGCGCTCCTCCGAGGTGAGCTTGGCGAACAGAGAAAGGTCGTCAATCGTTTCGTCGTCAATTTCAAGGTCGGCAATTCCGAAGTAGTGGAATGGCGCGAGCATGTCGTTGCTTAGGGCGTCCTTGAGCGTAATGCGGTACGCGATTACATGGTTGAACAATCCATAGACATCGTAACCGTCTGTGCGGTTGGGGGTTGCGGTCATGCCAAGGCAGAAGGCTGGTTTGAAGTGGTCGAGTATAGATTGGTAGCCGGTTGCGCCCGTCCTGTGGGCCTCATCTATGACTATGTAGTCAAAGGCATCGGCTGGAATCTGTTCCAGCCGCCTGGACAGCGTGCCAACCATGGCAAAGAGACAGGTTGCACTTTGCCACGAGGCCCCATCATACATGCCATACGTGTACCTACTCCCAAGAACTTTCTGGAAGCTTTCGCGGGATGCAGACAGTATCCGCCTTCTGTGCGCAACGAAGAGGACCCTCGCCGGTCGGACTTCTCTGATATCGAAAGCGGAGAGATACGTTTTGCCGGTTCCCGTTGCCGATACGAGAAGCGCCCGGGGCTCGTTGCGTTCATGCAGAAGCGAAAGGGCCTCGAGGGCGTGCGATTGCATGTTGTTTGGCGCGATATCGTCTGCCTTTTCTGGCCGCTTTGGCTGGATGGTGGGAGGTGAAGGTTGCGTGCTGCTGGTAGGAGGCGTAGCCTTGCTTGTCTCGGATGGGCCGGGTTCCGCCTCGGGATTAGCCGGGGTGGACAGAGGCAGGTGTTCAAAACTGTAAGTGTGTCCAGTTGGAATCGGTTCAGCTGGGGCGGACAGAGGCTCGGGCGCAATGCGGCTTTTGAAGGGCGGGGTGTACGCCGGTTTGCGTTGAGCGCGATGATTGGCATATTCCTGTATCCATTCTTTGGAGAGGCGGATAGTAGGTTTGCTGTCCCATAGCTCGTCGAACTGCCTTTTGGCTTCGAGCAGAAGGCCGCCCTGTTCGAAGGTGCGAAAGAGAACGTTCCATTCCTTGTTGCAGGTCAATGCCCTTTGCGTCAGGTTCGAGCTGCCGATGATGATTGTCGATATACCGTCTTTACTGAAAAAGTAGCCTTTTGCGTGGTGCTCTCCCTGGTACACGCGCGTTTCGATGTTGGGGTATTCAAGGAGGGTCCTCAGTGCCCCGGGATCGTTGAAGTCGAGGTAAGTTGAAGTGATGATCCTCCCCGGGATGCCGCGCTCTTTGAGGTCGAGCAAGATGGGGATAAGCGTCTGTATGCCACTGTCGGTAATGAACGCTACGGAGAAGTCGAAGCTTACACAGTCGCGTAGCTCGTGCTTAAGAACGGAAAGTACATTGATGCCAGCTTCTTCATCATTCGCAAGGATGCGTGGCGTATACCTCCTGTCGGCATCAGGATCAGACTCAATGAAGCTTGACTCAAGCCCCTTGGTGAACGCTATGCGCCTGTAAACGAGATCTTCTTCCATGCCTTAATCCTTAAGCGTGGTTTTATGGCCCATATCTTCCGGGAAAAGGGACTGGGTCGCAAGATCTTTTGCGAACCTCAGTTTCTTGCGGCGATAGATTGCGTCGTGGAGCGCAGGGTTCTGTAGCGCCCTCTAATCTTATGACCACCTATCCAGTGAGCCGTTGACGATGGGATGCTTTGGCTACAAGGGTCTATTAAGTGCGAGGCATGGAGATCGGGTACGCCCAAGCATCACTACGATTAATACGACAATTATGCATGATAAATAATCACAATTAATAGTGATATAATATACGCATTAATACTGCAATATGAAGAGGTACAAGATGACAAGCACGACTGCTGCTCAGCGATTGTCTGACGTGCGATCTCGCGTATACGACGACTGCCGAGTGTCGCTCTCGGAGTTTGCGCGCGGCAAGGGGTGGCGCGACAAGCTTGAAAGAAACGGGTTCATGGAGCTGCTCGAGCATGGCGAGCGCACCGCCTGGGTGATTTCGGAGGCGGGAATGCGGGACATGCTCGACTACATATCTGAACTAGAGAAGCAAGCCGAGCAGTCTTCCGTGCGTGCAATGTTTGAAGCGCGCGAGGGTCGCGAGGACTGGATGTCGGGTTCCGAGTTGTCACAGGTGGCAAGGGATTACTTTATTGAGCATGCGGATGCTCTTACGAGAGCAGCCTCGCATGGCTAGCGTCGAGCGGATTCTCCAAGCAATCACTTCGCTTTCTGCTGTCGAGGGCGTGGAGTTCGACCCGAAGAGCCTCGCCGAAGACGTCGTTGGAGTGGCCGCAGCATTGCCCGAAGAGGGAGAGTTCGAGGCTGCAATTGCTGCAACGGTGCGCATGCTTGGACTCATCGTTGCCGAGCGCGTTGATGTGAGCGCCCTTTCCGACGACTACGAAGGCTGGGAGTGCTGCCATTTCCAACCCCATACGGGATGTGGAGAAAAGGCAACCATGAGAATCATGCTCACGCGCACAGAGGGCGCTGTGCGAGTACGCGGCTTCGGTGACCGCCGGCTCCCCGACGACTTCTATCGGCGCATGGCTGCAGTGGGCCGCCCCGATCTTCAAGGCCATGATTAGGGGCTTGGGTCTTCCGAGGGCTAAGGTGGCAAACGCACACACTATCCTTCGCTCTTCCCCTATTCCCATTCGTGAGGCGCCTGCTGAGCACTTGTGAATTGCCCTCGCGCGCTTAGGGCCTTGCATCCGCCCTCTGCCAAAGACGAAGGATTTCCTACCTGCGCAGTGCCCTGTATTATTAAGCTCATGCCAACAACGGATGCAAACATACTCAAGCACCTGGACGAGGTGGGGCCCTACACCCTCGCCGAGCTCGTGCCGCCCTTCGACTCCGGCAAGTTTGGGGTGTGCCGCAACGCCAGCCCCATGGTGGCGGCGCGCGTGGTGAACGCGATGCCGGGGCGCTTCACCTTCGAGCAGGCATTCGACTTCTGCGATTACCACGCCTGCGACGACTACGACAACATGGACCTGGCGCTGGCGGCGCTGCTCAAGAAAACCGACTGCACTGCCGACGAGCGCGACCAGCTGCTGCTTGCCTTTGGCTCCGAGCGCATCCACGAGCTCATGCGCTGTCGGGACGAGGCGCAGGCCGCGGCGGCACACACGCCTGGCAGCACGGGCCCTGCCGCTGCGGGCGCCACACCGGATGCCGCCGCGGATGCTCCGAGCGCTGGCGAGATAGCCGCGGGCGCCTTGGTTGGCTATGCGGTCTACAACGCGGTGCGCAACAGGCGCAAACGCGCGCAGGAGGACCGCGCCGGCGAGCCCGCCTTCCAGGACTTCAACAACGCCTGGGGCTCCAACAACGACCACAATTGGGACGCCGACGGCGACACCCAATGGGACAACCACAACAACTAAGTATCGAAGACAACCCATCTACTATCGAGTGGCAGCTTTGCACGAGGAGAGCGAGCACGCTGCTTCTGCGCACCTGCGACAGGATGCTGAACTGCTGCGTAGAGGTGAACGGCTACATGCCCGTAACCTTCGAGGAACTGCAAGCCAACAACGCCCGCTGGCTAGCGGGCAAGTAGGCAGGTGTAGAGCCTGCCAGCTTGGCCACATGCCCACTTCTTGGATAGCGCTTCTTGCGAGGTGTAGTCGGGCAACGAGGGCCACCCCAGTCTGTGCATGCATTTTTATTTTCTGTTTTTGGCTAAGATCTCGAGTTCTGCACCCCGGCGCCTTGCACGCTGCGCTTAAGCGCCCGTTCGTCCCGAATAAATGTGTGGTCAGAGCAAGTCTCAATAGGCCCAGCGGGAATAACGAGGGTGCACAACTCGAGATCTTAGCCAAAAACGAAGATTAAACGAGCAACATGCCGAGACATGAGGTGCTGACGACGATACCAAGTGGGACGACCACGGCAGCTAGGCACCAAAGTCAGCAGGCCTCCTGCTAAAACACGAAGCCCCGCAGGTGGCGAGGCTTCATGGCTCTGCGATCATGTTGCCAGAATGGTTGGCCCGACACACCGCCTAGGGCAGTCCGGCAAGACAGGTTCCCCTTGGTGCGATAGCCGTGGTGTTCATAACTTCCTCCTTTAGGTTGGTTTGCGGTAGACCCTCGCTACCTGTTGCGCTGCACCTTACCGAACCAACCTGAGAGAAAGCTGAGCGCAAGATGCCCCACGCCTTTCGTCGGAGGAAGAGGGCCCCTTGAAGCTACCCCCAGATAACGCGCAAGGCTGCAAGGCGTTGTGCAATGCCTTTGCGCAGGTAGTCGAGCCGCCATCTGCTCACATTCCCCTGTTCCAGAATGGTTGCAGCCTCCTCTTCGAAGCCATCTAGCATCTCCAGGTCGAACCAGGCGTCGTCAACTGTCAGCATCAGCTGCCTGTTCGGCACCACCTCGAAAGGCCGAGAATCAAACGAGTAGTCGCCCCGAGCCACCGCATCCTCGTCCTTGTCAAACCACAAGCTGTTGCCTGTGTCGAACAACGGTGCGAAGCGCCACTCCAATGTGTCGATGTTGCGGATGAATCCGAAGTTGCGCAGATGGCGGTCGGCGTTAGCCACAATTCCATCGCAGACGATCATCTTGGAAAGGCGAAGCGAGGCCTCCTTGCGCGGAATGCCCAGGTTAGTTGCGTGGCGCATGAGGGCATCGAAGGTGGCCTCGCCCTTGCGGTGCCCCTCGGAATCCATAACAAGACTTGCGGGCACGTACTCTTCGTTTGGGCGAACAAAGCAAGGGCACACCGACACAGCGCCAAGGCCATCGACCGTTCTGTTCTCGTAGGGCACGAACTCTCCTTTGGGTAGCACCCGTGTGTGCAGGGCGGTTGCCACAACCTCGTTGTACACCTGCTGATCGGTCCAGGGAACATGGCCTTTCAGCAGAAGCCTGCGCCGGCCCTCGCATACCCACTTCTTGGGCAGCATCCCTTCCGATGTGTTGTCGGGCGAGGACAGTCCAACGGCCGAGAGCCAGTTGTCCCAACGCTTTTCTTCGTTACCGAAGCGGTTCTGGAAGTAGTTGAGCTTGCCCCAATCCAGTTGGGCGTCTTCTGGCTGTATCCAGTACTGATCGGAAAGCGAAAAGCCCAGGTTGCGGAAGGGGATGTCCGATGCGTCGTCCAGCCCCAGTTCGGCGAGCTTCGAGGTAATGCCGTCCCTGCTCCCAGGAATGCTGCGGTGCTGCCACCAGCGTTGCAGGCCCGCAGCCTGTGCTCGGCCATTGCGCGAGATTGTACCGATGGGCGCCCTGGTGGGGTCAATTACCTCGCGGATCAAAAAGGCCCCATCATTCTGATCGTAGGCGAAGAGGATAACAGGGTAGGTGCCATTCATCAGCATGTACGTGCGC
>JAFUCW010000056.1 GCA_017459485.1 Eggerthellaceae bacterium
AACCCACCACCCCGACCGCCGTTTCGGTGGCAGATGCGAAAAAGGTTATGCGCCTGGTGGACCGCCTGGAAGAGCTCGAAGACCTGCAGGGCGTCTACCACACCATGGACATCACCGACGAAATCGCCGAAGCCCTCGACGAAGACTAACACCGCCGAGGCTTCAAGCGAAGCTCCCCATATGCTATGATTTGTACTGAGGATGCCCCGCCAAGTCGGGCAGCGTTCTCGAATGACTAAGCCGGGTCTGCCTCCACGCCTACCCGGCTTGCTTTATCTCCAACACCGTTCGTCACAACCTCCTCACCAGCACAAGGCCGATTATTCCAATTACCACAAGCAAAACTTCGCATAGCGCGATGACTGTCTGGGTGTCCATAGGCATACTTCCCTGAATGGCGGGCTGCCCGAACGTGACGAAGCATCCGTGCTCGATTCTAGCACGCAAAGAACAGAAAGAGAGAGACTAGCGCTCCCAGAGGCCCGACTTGCCGCCGTCTTTCTTGAGGAGCCGGACCTCTAGGATTTCCATGCCACGGTCGACGGCCTTGCACATGTCGTAGATGGTTAGGCACGCCACGCTGGCGGCGGTCAGAGCCTCCATTTCTATCCCGGTCTTGCCCGTCACACCGCAGGTAGCTTCCACGCGGATGCCCACGCGGCCGTCTTCGCGCTGACCCGCCTCCACGGGAATGCATTCCACCTGCGACCTCGTAATAAGCAGCGGATGGCACATGGGAATGATGCCACTGGTGTTCTTCGCCGCCATCACGCCCGCCACACGCGCACAAGCCAGCACGTCGCCTTTCGCCGCCTTGCCCGACACGATAAGATCAAGCGTTTCGGGTTGCATGGAGATGAACCCCTCCGCCACCGCCAAGCGCACCGTGTCGTCCTTGGCAGACACGTCCACCATGCGCACGTCGCCGTTTTCGTTTATGTGAGTTAGTTCTGCCATGGTCATCCATCCTATCGAGCCATACGAGTCGAACCTAGTTTAGAGCATGTCGGCTGCGTCCAGGATCAGACGCTCGCTCTTTTCCCAGCCCAGGCAAGCGTCGGTGATGCTCTTGCCGTAGACGCCTCCGCCCACCGGCTGGTTGCCATCTTCGATGTAACTTTCGACCATGAAGCCCTTCACCAGCTTTTTCAACTCGGCGTTGTAGCGGCACGAATGGAGCACTTCTTTCAGGATACGCGGCTGCTCGAAGGGGTCCTTGCCGCTGTTCGAATGGTTGCAATCCACGACGACCGCAGGGTTCGCCACGTCGCGCTTGCTGTACAGATCGGCTAGATAGAGCAGAGTCTCGTAATGGTAGTTCGGATGCGTAACCCCTTGGCGGTTCACGTAGCCGCGTAAAATGGCATGGGCGTACGGGTTGCCGTAGGAATGACCTTCCCAACCGCGGTAGATGAAGTCATGCTCCTGCTGAGCAGCCTCGATCGCGTTCAGCATCACGGTCAAGTCGCCGCTCGTGGGGTTCTTCATGCCCACAGGGCACCCCGACGCACTCGCTGTCAGGCGATGCTGCTGGTTTTCGACGCTGCGAGCGCCCACTGCGTTGTATCCCAGCAGGTCGTCCAGGTACTTGTAGTTTTCCGGGTAGAGCATCTCGTCGGCGCACACGAAACCGGTTTCGCGCACGGCGCGCATGTGAAGCTCGCGCGTGGCGATGATGCCGCGGAAAAGGTCGGGCTGCCCTTCAGGGTCGGGCTGGTGCACCATGCCCTTGTAGCCTGCACCCGTCGTGCGCGGCTTGTTCGTATAGACGCGCGGCACGATGAGCAGCTTGTCGGCCACCTTCTCCTGCACGGGCACGAGGCGCGACACGGAGTCCATCACGCTGTCTTCGTTGTCGGCAGAGCACGGGCCAATGATCAGCACCATCTTGTCGGATTCGCCCGAAAAGACCTTGCGAATCTCGTTCGTGCGCGCCTCGACCGCCTCCGCCAATGCGGGCGTGAGCGGATACATCTCTTTGGTTTCCTGCGGAATGGGAAGCTTCCGCTTGAAGTCCATCCTCATCTCGGTCATGAACGTCCCCCTATCTTGTTTGTTCCGTCGTCGGACCGGCCTGCGGCCCTGCCACCAGCCCAGCTTCCAGATCTTCCACAAACCCTGCCGCTGGGTCGGAAGCGAGTCCTGTCACCGGGTCGGCCACCGTGCACGCCAACGCGCCACCCGTTGGCTTGTCGAAGTACGCTCGACGTGCGGTGCTCAGGCGCATCTTGGAGCGCATCCCTTCTACGTCGTCGTGCTCGAGCATATTCTGAAGTTCCATGAACTCAGTTAGGAACATGTCCATCTGCGCGAGCAAATCGTCCTTGTTAAGCAAGAACAGCTCGCTCCACATTTCGTCGTTAATGCGGGCAATGCGCGTGAGGTCGCGGAAGCTGTCGCCCGTATAGTCCACAAGGTTGGGATTGTCCAAACAGGTCATCAGCGAAACGGCGATGCAGTGCGTCAGCTGGCTTACGAAGCCGATCATCTCGTCGTGCTCTTCAGGCGAAAGCACGCTCACTTTGCGAAAGCCCAAGATCTTTCCCAAGCTCTTGCACCACTCTACCGCTTCGGGCGTATTCGTCACCGTGGGCGTGACAATGTAGTTGGCGTCGCGGAACATGCGCTCGTCGCTGTTTTCCACGCCGTAGACCTCTTTTCCGGCCATGGGGTGGGCGGCGATGAACTCCACATCGGGGCGCAGCATGCCCTGGATGTCGTACACGATCGCGCATTTCACGCCGGTCACGTCGGTCAGCAGCGCTCCCGGCTTCAGTAGGTGCTGGTGCTCTGCGATCCACTGCTTGAACGCCTCCGGGTACAGAGCAAACACCACCGCGTCGGCACTCCCGACCAGTTCGGGGTTCACATCCACTGAGCCAGCGTCGATAATGTCGTGTTCGATGGCGTAGTCGATCGTCTCCTGCCTGCGGGCCAGTGCGCACACGCGATACCCCAGGCGCTTCAATGCCTTCGCGTAGCTACCGCCCATCAGCCCCAAGCCCACGATGAGCACGGTGCTGTCCGAAATCCATGGCGTCATTGTTCTCCCTCTCCTTCGATGGCACTGTCGAACGTGCGGTAGCGCCCCGCGATCTTCACAGTAGGACATGCTCCCCGCAACGCGTTGAGCATGCGCTGCCCTTCTTGGGACATGTCGCTGCCGTCCGCCTCGACATAGAAGTAGTAGTGCCAAGGCAAGTCTTGCATGGGACGCGACCGCAGCACCTTCATGTTGAAGTCGTAGGCGCTAATGATGTTGATCGCCTTCGCTAAGCCGCCCGCTTCGTCGCGCACGGTGAATAGAAGGATGAACGCACCTTTTTCGCCCTTCTGCTCGACCGTGCTTTCGACGCGCGAGAACACCGCGAATCGCGTGATGTTGGACTTGTCCTCGTTGATGTCGTGGTCAAGCACGCTTAGGCCGTAAAGCGACGCCGTCTGGTCGCTTGCGATGGCGGCGATGCTCGGGTTGCCTGCTTCTGCCACCTGCTGCGCCGCAATGGCCGTGTTGGGCGCACTCTGCGTTTCGAAGCCGTGCGCGCGAATGTAGGCGCTGCATTGGGCAAGTGCCTGCGGATGGCTGATTACCGTGCGCACGTCTTCCAAAGTGGACCCGGGCACTCCAAGCAGGTTCTGCACGACGGGCAAACTGTACACGCCGTTCACGAACAATGGGCCCGCAAACATTAGGTCGAGCACCTGCGCCACCTCTCCCGCACGACTGTTTTCGATGGGCAGGACCGCAAGGTCGCATTCGCCCACCACCACTGCGTTGTATGCATCCTCGAACGACGCATACGGCACAGAAGTGCCGTCGGGGAAAATCCGCTTCGCGGCAATGTGTGCAAACGCGCCCTCCACGCCGCTGTATGCCACGCGCTGCCCATCCATGAGGCGGTGCTGCCATCGCTTGCTCACGTCCATGGTTGCCTGCTGGAACTGAAGGTAGTAGGAGCGCAACTCGTCGTCGTCAATAAGCGCTCCGTTACGCTCGATCACCCGCGCCTCTTGGTCCTTTCCTTCTATGGGAAGACCGCGGTCCCGCTTGAACTCTGCTACCGCGCGCACCGCTTCCATGCGCTTCACGAACAGCGCGGCCATTTGCTCGTCCACTTCGCGCAGGGCCTGGCGCGCAGTTTCCAACTCGGCCTCTCTTCCGCTTTCATCCTGTACGGCTACTTCTTTTTCCTCCTTCTCCATGTGTACACCTTTTTCGTTCCGCCAACAAAAAACCGGCTCTGTCCTTCGGAACAGAGCCGGTTTGCCTACTTTGCAAAACGCACCATTGCCTACGGACGAGGGGTGAAGCTCCCAAAACGGGCGAAAAAGCCCGTAAAGGCAAAACCGTAAGTAAACCAATAGGAAGATGTAGCTGCGCAATGCAGTGCCATGACTTGTCAATCCTCCTATCCGGTCCGTGCGCTTTTGTAGCATAGTACTACATTTGCGCGTTACATAACCTGACTTCCAGAAAGCGCCGTGGGAAACTCCACAAACCATGGCTTGGGCAATCTGCGCTGAATGAACAAGTGCCCCCAGTACTTTTTCAGCAGGATGCCGAAATGCGGCATGCGCAGTCCGCCATCCCAGACTCAATTCGTCGTTTGAGCTAGTGGACTGGCGCCTGGACGGGATGCCTGTGCATGCGTCTTGACAGCTGTGGGGCAAGCTCTCCGAACGTAGCGCCTGCCAGCACCATGACAGCGCCCAGGACCTGGAGCGGCGACATGACCTCTCCCAAGAACAGCGACGCCATGACGACTGCAGACACTGGCTCCAAATAGCCGCATACGGCAATGGTCTGCGCCTTCAATGCACCAAGGGAGCTGAAGTAAAGATAGCTGCCCAGGCCCGTGTTCACCAGGCCAAGAACAAGGATGGGTATTACGTCTGCCGGCTGGACTTGCATGCTAAAGCCATGCAGCAGCCCTGTAGCGACCGCCGACACCACAAAAGCCGCAACAATCTGGACCAGGGATCGCTTGAGCCCATCGACGCCTTCCGCCTTCTTGCTGAAGACAACCATCGCCACGAAGAACAAGGCAGACAGTTCAGCAGACGCGATGCCCGGCCCCGAACGTCCGTCCTGCCCTCCAGTGCCGTTCACGACCACGATGCCAACGAGCACAAACGCAAACCCGACAAGCGCAGCACGCGTAAGCCGCTCCTTGAACAGAAGGGGCGAAAGGGCCATGACCACCACAGGAGCGCAATAGTAGATCAGCGTCGAAGTGCCCACGCCAATCTGAATGTACGCGTCGAACAGAAACATCCAGCTAATACCTAGGCACGCCCCAGAGAGGATGATCAGCGCAAGCCCACGACGGCTGCTCGGCCGATTGGAGCGCTTTCTGCAAAACAGGAAGATTCCACCCAGCAGCAGGCTTCCCAGCAACGTGCGCAGCACCACGATTTCGTAGCTGGGAAGGCTAATCTGCGCGGCGACAATGCCGTTCGTTCCGAACAGAATCAGCGAGGAGAGGAATTTCAGCATGTCTTTTCTCATGCTCTTAGTATGCAACTGTGCTATAGTTTTGAAAAGCGGAAATTTTTCAACACATCTTTCCGTATTTCGCAAGTATGTTATGGACACGGGGCTTCAAAAATATCGAGCGTTCGTTGCCACTGCGGAAGCGGGCAGCATCGCGCACGCCGCAGACAGGCTGGGGTACTCCATTTCGAGCGTAAGCCGCATGGTGTCCGACCTGGAAGCGTCGTGCGGCCTGCGATTGTTCGACCGCAGCAAGGCCGGCGTTGCCCTAACGCCCGACGGGCAGCGACTGCTTGTTCGAGCACGAAGCATCGTCGATGAATGCGACCGATTCGCAGACGAAGCAGCGTCGATTGCAGGTGCCGAAGTGGGCACAGTGCGCGTGGGCACCATCGCAAGCGTGGCAACCCATGTATTTCCCAAAGTGCTGAAGTCCTTCCGCAGCACGCACCCGGGCGTTTCCTGCGAGCTGCTGATGGGCGACTACAACGAAATTGACCGTTGGCTGTCCGAAGGCCGCATCGACATGGGAACCGTGCGCGTACCCGCCGCGAAGGGCTTGAATACCATTACTCTTGTGCGCGACGCATACAAGGCCGTTCTTCCCTCCGGGCACGCGATGGCACGCAGGAAGCGGTTTCCTTTGGCTGCCTTCGCAAAGGAGCCCTATCTGGCGCTTGAGCGCGGGGGCTTGTCCGAAGTAGCCAGTCTGCTTGAACGAAACAGCGTAGAGCTCACTCCCACGTTCACTGTCTGGGACGACTACGCCGTAATGGCTATGGTGGAAGCGGGCCTTGGCCTGGCCATCTTGCCATCGATCATGCTGCAGCGCTGCGCCTACAACGTGGTTGCCCTTCCTCTTGACGTGCCTGCGAAAAGAGAGGTCGCCCTTGCATGGCGCTCCGAGCGCAGTCTTTCCGCCGCTGCCACCGCGTTCCTGGAAGAGTGCTCGATGGCTTCGCAGGACAAACTTCGCTGAGTGCACCATTTGAGAGTGTCCCACTTGGGGTCGTAGTGGAAATGGAACACGATGGAACGCGAACGTGCAGTTTTGCACGCGCCTTGCACGCGCCCCCTGTTCACTACGGCCTCTTGTCAGGAAGCAGCCTGGTGCGGTATGCCGCATTCGCAGGGAACGCCGACTTGGCATTTGCCGCAGCCGTAGTAGCCAGGGTAGCGCGCCTTCGACGCCTCCAGCTCGTCGTGGCAGGCGTAGTGGTCCTTGCCGCCCTCGAGCGAAATAGCGCCCGCGGGGCAGCGGTCGACGCACGCGCCGCACTTGATGCAATATTCTTCGAGGTCGTGGTAGGCACGCTGCGTCACCGGCAAGGGTGCGTTGGTGACCACGCTCCCCAACCTGCCCGCCATGCCCTTTTCAGTGATGATGCCGCGCGAAAGAGAAAATGTTCCCAAACCGCATACATAGGCCACATGCCGCTCCGACCAGGTGCTACGGTAAGCTACCACCGGGTCGTCGTTGCGGAAAGTTGCCTGCATTTCAGGCTGAAGCGCAGGACATACCGCATCGTAGCCTTCGCTGCGCAAAAGGCGGACTGCGTGCTCGCCCACGCGCATGACGAACATCTGCCCTTCGATGCGCCCATGCAGCCACTCTTCCGAAGCAGCCCCATCCCCTCGGTTGCTTTCGCGCATGCGCTCGGAAAAGGGCAAGAAATACGAAAGGACGGTCTTTGCATCCTCGAGCCAGTCGGTGGGCAAAAACATTTGCGGACCAACCGCGTCTGCCGCCTTCAGGTCAGGAAACAGCGGGTCGTCTGCAGAGCCCACGGCATAGATCGGCTCGTCGTACAAGCGCAGATACGCCGAACTTGGGCTCAGCGCTGCTCTCAGGGAAATGTAGTTTCCCGAACTTCCATTGACGAATTTATCCATTTCGCCAGTGACACGCATGAGCACATTGCTATCGGCCATTGCCGTCCTCCTTCTTCTTCGTGCCTCCATTGTAGCAACGTGCAAGGCGCCCCTTTGGTAGTATGCGACACAGTTCGGTAGTAGTTTTATCGCATCATTGTTCTTTGGGCCCATAGCCCAAAAGGGTTCAAGGCCCAACCTGTTCATCGTTTTTGCGCTTGTTACCCGCCGTATCGCTCAACGAACGCGTCGACTTCTATCGGCCTGGAGAAGTAATAGCCCTGGAACATGTCGCAACCTATGTCCCTAAGGAACTCGAGCTGCGATTCCGTCTCCACTCCTTCGGCGATTACCGCCATGTTCAGCTTCTTCGACATGTCCACGATGCTGGCAAGAATGCTCCTGCTGCGGTCGCGGTTCTCGATCTCGCGCAAGAAGCCCTTGTCGATCTTCAAAATATCCGCGTGGATGTCCTTCAGCATGTTCAAGGACGAATATCCGCTGCCAAAGTCGTCGATCTCTACATGGAAACCCTTCTCCCTTAGGAACGAAATAAGGGCGATGTACTGCTCGACGTTCGAAATCAGCGTCGACTCGGTAAACTCCAGGTTCAGCTGGCCAGGCTTTATGCCATAGCGCTCAATCAAAGACTCGAATGTGTCCCCTATGTCCACATAGAGAATATCCTTCGGGGAAATGTTGACCGAAATGGACAGGTCCGCCATGGACGTGCCCTGCCAGCTTTTCACAATCCTGGCTGCCTCTTCCCACATGAAAAGGTCCATCTTGTGAATAAGCCCCGCCTTCTCCAGCGTCGGTATGAACTCGTCCGGCTGGACCACCCTGCCATCTTCGCTGTGGACCCAGCGCGCAAGCGCCTCCGCCCCAACGGGCTTTCCCTCTGTGTCGACAAGCGGTTGAAGGAACAGCCTGAAATCCTTCGCAGCAAGGGCCGACTCGAACTCGGCAATAACGACGTTTTCCTTCAGGATGCTTTCCATCATAACGTCGTCGTAGTAGGCAATATTCGATTCCGAATTGGACTGAATGGACGCAATGGCTATGTTTGCGCGGTCGCACATCAGGGATATGTCCATGCTCCTGTCGGTCACGGCATACACCCCAATGTGGAACCTGAGCGCAAACTCCGAATAGTCCACCTTCTTGGACTGCAGCGTGAAACAGTTTCGAATGACATCCTCGTCAAAGCTGCTGCGCTTGATCAGGAACGCGAAATGGTCACCGTGTATGCGCCCTACCACTTCGGTATCCAACTTGCCGCTTCGCAGCATTTCTGCTGTCCCCACAAGGATCTCGTTGCCTTTTTCGTAACCGAACAACTGATTGACCAGCTTGAAGTCCTTGATGTTCGACCGCACAATGTAATAATCCTCGTCGGGGTTTTCCCGCAGCACGCGCGAAACCTCCCTGGCGAACCCTTCTCGGTTAAGCAAGCGCGTCAAATAATCGTGGGAGGTGCTCCAGCTGATCAGGTCCGTGTCTTCGCTCGCGTCGTTGGCGCCTACTTCGCCCTGTTCATCCGCAACTTTTATCTGGTAGCTGTTCTTGCTCCCCTTCTTTACCTTGTACATCACAGAGTCTGCGACAGAGAAGTAGTCCATCAGGGTCTGCCCTTGTTCGGGAACCCCCACATAGTAGCCTTGGGAAACTGTGACGAACGCAGACGATTCGGAGAACGCGTGCGGCAAACCCGCCTCGTTGACGTCGCGCTGAATCCGCTTGGCTATCTCTTCCACGCCGTTTTGGTCTGAACCGTGAACGATGACGACGAATTCGTCGCCGCCATACCTTGCCGCAAACAGCAGCCCTTCTTCTTGCAGCGCCTTCAGGATTTTCGAGATGCCGACAATGCAGGCGTCTCCCATCTGGTGCCCGTAATTGTCGTTATACGCCTTGAAGTAGTCTATGTCGAGCATGCCGATCGCCACGGGTTCTCCTGCGTCGATGCAGCGGGCGAAGATCTCTCTGCCCCGGTTGTTCAGGCCGAACCGGTTCGCCAGCCCTGTCAGCTGGTCTGTTTCGGACTTTATGCGCAGCTCTTCGTTTTCGC
>JAFUCW010000057.1 GCA_017459485.1 Eggerthellaceae bacterium
CCTGAACAGCATCGAAGCTATGGCGCTCAAGGACATGTCCACCGGTGCCATCAACGAGCTGCTGAGCCAAATCGAGTTCTCCTTCCGCAACGTGGGCTCCGAAGAGCTGGTGGTGGCAGACGAATTCCAGCAGAAGCTGCGCAGAACCTACGAAGCATTCGGGGCAACCTTAGACCCCGACGATCCCGAATACGTGAACTTGCTCGATGAGCTTCGCCGCAGGTTCGCTGACCGCAATATCGAAGAGATGACCACCGACGAGCTTCGTCAGGCCATTGTCGACCTCGATCGACTTCGTGCTGCCGTTGAAGAGCACAACAGGAAGGATATGTTGCAGGCCAAGAAATACGGTGGCGATGCCAAGTTCCTGCGCGTGCACAAGCGCACACTGCGCACCCCACCGCCGCTTACCAGCAGCCCCACGCAGCTGTTCGACGTGCTCAGCCAGGTAAAGCATGACGCAGACGAAAAGCTGATCGCCAACTACCAGCTGCTGGGCAACGAAGCCTATTTCAAGCAGGAGATGCAGCGCGTTGTCGTGTCGTCCTGTAAGCATGCGGGCCTTCCATACACCGCCGAGCAGGTTAGCAACCTCGCATCCGCCATAGCCAGCGAGTACTTCAACGAACGCAAACGCGCCTCGTAGAAGTTGGCTTCGGGGGATAGCTGTAACTCCTATTAAGAAAAAATCCGAAATTTGGAAGTTCTCATAATAGAAAGAAAACAAAGGCATTTCTATGTCTGAGATTGCATAAAGTAACGAAAAATGTTACTTTATGCAACATGGAACATACACAGCGACAGATTGAGTACTATTTCCTTTCGGGCAATAAGCCCTTGCAGGCGCGTAATCTGGCAGACTGGATGCTCGCAAACGGTATGGTTGCGGCCACTACGCACGATGTATCCGAACTTTTAGGAATCCCCGAAAACCAAGTACGTCAGCGAATGGCGACCTTACGTAAGCACGGCGAAATAGTCTCGCCAGCACGTGGATTATGGGTTCCTATTCCACCTGAATACCGTAGCTTTGGAGCACCAGAGCCTCTGTATTACATAGATGCTTTGATGGAGCATTATTGTGTGGATTACTGTATAGGGTGGCTTTCTGCTGCTGAAATTTACGGTGTCGGCCACCAGGCGCCACAAGTGTTTCAGACTGCGACTGCTCGTACCATACGCGACAAGAAGATTGGCCAATCCAGATTGCAATTCCGCTCCCGGGATTACACTTCCTTGGCTGCGCGTCAGAAGATAACTCGCAGTGCTGGGAGGGCATGGGTTTCCAGCCCTGAGACAACGATTCTCATGTTGGCTGAAGACTACGATATGGGTGGCGGCATTGATAATGTTGCCACGGTTGTTGTTGAGCTTGCCGAGGAAGCCGAATCCTTTTCCGAAGAAAGGCTTATCGAGCAGGCTCCGTTATTTTCCCATGCAGCCTCGCGCCGCGCAGGATGGTTTCTTGAAACGTTTTCAAGCTGCGACCCTCTTGATGCGTTGGCATCGTATTGCAATCAATCCAGCCCGAGCTTTACCGACTTATATCCTTGGACAAATCGAGAAGGTGTAAGAGATGAACGATGGAAGCTCGTTATCAACAGAGAGGTTGAACCTGATTTATGATTAGCCGTGCAGACATTGCCCACTGGAAAAGCGGGCACCCATGGCAGAATAATCGTCAAATTGAGCAAGATTTGCTTCTTTCGCGCGCTATCTGTGCGATTGCCCAAGACGAACTTCTCGGCAACGAGCTTGTCTTTCGGGGCGGAACCGCGCTTCACAAGCTCTTTTTCGATCAGCCGTATCGTTACAGCGAAGACCTTGATTACGTGCGTAGAAGTGCAGGCGGGATAGGCCCCATTATGCGAAGGATTACCGATATCGGGCTGGAGTCTGGTTATAACGTTAATACAAAAATGGGGATGTATCCAAAAGTCCTTTGGAAGTTTGCTTATGAAGATGGCAGCACGGGAAGAATAAAGATTGAACTCAATACCTACGAGCGTTCGTCAGTATACCCTTTGCAGTATATAAACTTTGTAGTGGATAGTCCCTATTATCAGGGAGCAGCGACTGTGCAGACCTTCCAGGCCGAAGAGCTAATAGCCTCGAAACTACGGGCGTTGTACCAGCGCTCCAAAGGGCGCGATTTGTTTGACATCTGGCTTGCGCTAACCCAACTTGAGCTTGACCCCGCCAAGATACTCGCTGCGTTACCTGCAAATCTTCCAGAAGATGTTCCTGCAGAGAAGATGATTGCAAACCTTGAAGAAAAGCTGGACAGTAAAGGCTATTGCTCCGACATGAACAATCTCATCCGACATGGCGGGGCAGCGTACGACCCGCAGACTGCAGGTAAACTAGTAATTGATACGTTGTTGAGCAAGATAGAAGAGGCATAACGCATGACCGAAGCAAGCACGAACGAACAGGTCCTTGCCGCCACTAAGGCCATGATCGATGGCTTGAAGACGGTGTGCGCCAACGCCGGTCTTGCCAACGACAGCTCGGAATACAAGATCATTACCGAGGCCTTCCTCTACAAGTTCCTCAACGACAAGTTCCTCTTCGAGCTGCGCAAGCTCGACGAATTCGCGGACGCAGAGAACATCGAAGAAGCCTACGCCGCCATGCCGCAGACGGAACGCGAACTGGCACTGCTGCAGCTGCCCACGGCAACGGCCGTCATCAAGCCCGACTACCTGCTATCCAGGCTCTTCAACCAGCAGAACACTGAAGGTCTCGCCCAAACTTTCGACGCCGCCCTGCAGGGCATCGCCGACGACAACATGGACATCTTCAGCGTGAAGACGGGCGAGGGCCAGGCAATTCGCCTGTTCAACGGCGTGTCCGCCTACATCGTGGAGCAAAACCGCCGCGACAACTTCTGCCGCGCGCTGGTGAACAAGCTGGCCGACTTCAGCTTCGAGCGCGCCTTCGCACAAAAGTACGACTTCTTCAGCGCGGTGTTCGAATACCTTATCTCCGACTACAACAAGGACTCCGGCACCTACGGCGAATACTTCACGCCGCATTCCATCGCCACCATCATCGCACGCATCTTGGTGCCGGCAGGCGCCAGCAACGTTACGGTGTACGACCCCGCCGCCGGCACGGGCACGCTGGTTTTGGCGGCAGCCCACCAGATTGGCGAAGACCGCTGCACCATCTACACGCAGGACCGCAGCCAGAAGGCCAACGAGTTCATGCGCCTGAACCTCATCCTGAACAACCTGGTGCATTCGCTGCCAAACGTGGTGCACGACGACACGCTCGCCAACCCGCGCCACCTAAGCCCAAGCGGGCACGGCATCCGCACCTTCGACTACATCGTGTCCAACCCGCCGTTCAAGGCGGACTTCTCCGATACGCGCGACGCGCTGGCGGGCGATTCGTACCGCAGCCGTTTCTGGGCGGGCGTTCCCAACATCACCAGCAAGCCCGAGAAGATGGAAATCTACCTGATGTTCCTGCAGCACTTGGTAGCGTCGCTGGCAAAAGGCGGGCGCGCTGCCGTGGTGGTGCCAACGGGCTTCCTTACCGCGAAGGGCAAGGTTCCGCTGGCTATTCGCGCGCGGTTGGTGGACGAAGGCATGCTGCGCGGCGTGGTGAGCATGCCGTCCAACATCTTTGCGAACACCGGCACCAACGTGAGCATCTTATTTCTAGATTCGTCCGAACAGCATGAAAGCGCGCTGCTGATGGATGCCAGCAAGCTGGGCGAGAAACGCAAGGCCGATGGCAAGAACCAACGCACGTTCCTGTCCGACGAGGAAATCGAGCGCATCGTTACCACCTTCAACGCAGGGGAGAGCGTCGACGATTTCAGCGTGGTGGCCAGCTACGAGGACATCAAGGCAAAGGGCTATTCCTTCAGCGCCGGCCAGTACTTCGAAGTGAAGATCGACTACGTTGACCTGACGCCCGAAGAGTTCAACGCCAAGCTACAGAAGCGCATGGATACGTTGAACGACCTCTTCGCCGAAGGCGACCGCCTGCAGAAGGAGATTAACGAACAGCTTAAGCAGGTGCGATATGATGGATAGGGTGAAGCTTGGAGAAATCTCAGAAGTAACCGTAGGCTTTGTTGGCACGATGACAAAACACTACTCAAGCACGGGGGTTAAGTTCTTTCGGTCTCTGAACGTGCGTCCGTTTGAAATTGAGACATCAAATATTAAATACATTTCAGAATCATTTGCTAAAAGTATCGACAAATCAAGTCTCCAAGCAGGTGATTTGGTAATTGTCAGGACAGGTAATCCTGGGACATGCGCATATGTACCAGAAGAGCTAAGTGGCTCAAACTGCTCTGACCTGGTAATCGTTCGGCCTGATATACAGAAGGTCAACCCCAGGTATCTAGAAGCTTTTATCAATACCTACGGAGGACATCAAATAGCACATCACAAAGTGGGGGCTATACAAAAACACTTTAATGTTTCTTCTGCACAAGAATTAGTTATTGCTATTCCGCATCGTGATGACCAGGACAGAATTGCAAGTCTAATTCAAGCAATTAATGACAAGATTGCCAACAACAAGAAGCTCATGACCGAGCTCGAGGCAACCGCGTGTCTCATCTACGACTACTGGTTCACCCAATTCGATTTCCCCGACGAAAACGGTAGCCCCTACCGCTCCAGCGGCGGCCCCATGGTCTACAACGAAACCCTCTGCCGCGACATTCCTGCTGGTTGGAAAGTTGGCGCTCTTGGCGATTTGGGCACCATTGTTTCAGGAGCTACTCCATCAACAAGCGAGGAGAGTTACTATGCCCATGACGGCATTGCATGGATAACCCCCAATGATTTGGCGGACAGCTTAAATCCTATGCATGTATGGCGCGGTGCGCGCAGTATTTCGCGCGCTGGATTTGAATCCTGCTCTGCGGTGATGATGCCTCCAGGCTCGATAATTATGAGCTCTCGTGCGCCAATTGGATATCTTGCAGTTGCTTCTTCAGATTGCTGTACAAACCAGGGTTGCAAATCCTTGATTCCTAGTTCAAGTTACGGTACCTATTTTGTCTTTTTTAGCATGCAGAGGCTTATGCCACTTATTAAGTCCCAGGGTGTTGGGACAACCTTTACTGAGGTGTCGAAAGAAACCCTTGCATCGGTCCCGCTGGCGCTTCCCCCTAGCGGACTAGCTAGAGGGTTTGAAAAGCGGATAGCGCCATCGTGCAAGCAGATTATGGCACTTGAGCAGGAGGGAGCTAAGCTAACCGCCCTGCGCAACTGGCTCCTCCCCATGCTCATGAATGGACAAGTAAGCGTAGGTGGCCATAGTGACTAAGCGTGCAGTTTTGAATCAGATTAATAAGAACTTGACTTTCCGTTTCAAGGTTTGCGACGGATTGTTTGGTTCGTATCAACCTAAAGAGCTTCGGTGGAGCCTAGCGCGTAAGATACCTGCAGAGCAGGCTCAAATATTAAGGGAATCATCCAGCCTTTTTGAACCGTTTGCAAAACGGTGGGATTTTATTAACGACCGTATTCAGGATATTGAGAAGGTGGATGATGAAGGTTTATCGGAAACAGCAATTATTGACAAGGTTGTTGAGACTTTATATATCCCAGCATCAAATACTCGTTACTACGGATCACGATTTCAATCACTGCCAGAGTCTGGAGAAGAAGGAAAGAGAGTGATTGAATGGGAAGTCGATGCGCCAACAACTGAAGACGACGTTTTTCCACAAATTAAAGAATATGTCTTGTGGCTGGATTCAAATGACCTGTACGACGAGGAAACTGTTGAGCAGAGCGTAAAGGAGTTTCTTCGTTTAAAAGAACAGCCGATTACTAGCATCGGTACTGCTTTTTCTAGTACAGATGTAAGCAAGTCAGCAGCTGCTCTAAAGCTTCTGGAGGCATATCTAAGTGGTGAATTGTCCGAATGGCCTAAGCTTGAAGAAATTGTGCGGCCTTTAAGCGAACGCATTGCCACTCTTAGAGACGTTGTTCAGAAGGTAGAGGTAGATGCGGAAAACAGATTTAAAGAGCTCTCTCTGCGTCAAGATGAGAGAGAGTCTGAGGCTGAGGGTTGGGTAAAAGAAAAAGAGGAGCGGATCGCTAATCTCGAAAAGGCATTCAAAGAGAAGTTACGGCTCGAAGCTCCCGAAGAGCTCTGGCGTGATCGCGCGAAGAAGCAGCGACGTTTCGCATTGATATATGGGCTTATAGCGACAGTTTTGGCAATTGCTCTTATAGGGGTGATGAGCTGGGCTGTTCCGACTTTCGTCATGTCGATTCCGAATGACTCAATTATTACACCTCTTTTCCTGATTGCTGCGATTGTAACTTTTGCTGTATATGTGATTCGGGTCTTTATAAAGATGGGGTTGTCTGCAATGCATCTGTCTCAGACGTACGAGCAAAAGGAAGCTCTGACACACTTCCTTCAAACGCTTCTTGCCGATGGAGGTGATATTAGCGCTGATGAGCGGCTGATTATTTACGGGGAATTGTTTTCGTCAGTGGACACTGGCTTAGTTAAAACAAACGACGGCGGAGAAATTAGGCAGGTAATCGATACGGCAATGAAGAGGGCATAAGCGTTGCCAAATAGAGTGGGCTTGGGAAGAACAAAGGCAGGTATTAGTCATTCATGAAGAAAAGCTACTAGGTGAGCAGCTGGTAGATGCTCTTGTTGCTGCTGGCATTAAACACAGCATTCGTTAAATCTGAGCAGACTTCTTTTATTTCCACCTCTAATTGAGGTCAATAATTTGTAACCTCTTGCGTTACAGAGA
>JAFUCW010000058.1 GCA_017459485.1 Eggerthellaceae bacterium
CGGTGAGCGCCTCGATGGGCGCGCCGGGGGTGAGGTCCTCGAAGGCGGGGTTTTCGAACGGGTCGCTCGTCCAGGTGAGCTCGCCCTCGGCGCCGACGGCGGGCTCCCTGGTCACCTCGGAGAGCGCCTTGACCGTCTCGGACTCGACGTGGGTCGCGTCGTGGGCGCAGGTGCGCTCGGCGGTCACGGTCGCTGCCTCGAAGTCCCAGGTGTAGGCAGGCTCGCCCCAGCTGTGTGCGTCAGGGTCGACCGGAACGACGACGTCCGACGCAGAGACCTCGACGGCGCTCGCCTCGTCGCTGAACAGCTTGCCACACTCGGAGCACTTCCAGTGCTCGGAGATGCCCTCGGCGGCGCAGGTGGCGGCGACCGCCTCGGCGTGCTGCAGCTCGTGGGCCGCCAGCGGGACGTCGGCGACCACCTTGGTCTGGGCCTCGAACGCGTCGCCCTCGAAGGTAGCCGTGTAGGTGGTTTCGCCCTTCTCGGTGCAGGTGGCGGGCTTGGTCACTTCGGAGGTGACGGTGGCCGCTACCGTGTCCTTGTGCTCCGCGTCGTGGGCGCAGATGCGCTCTGCCGTGCAGGAGGATCCATCGTCTGCCCAGATGTAGGCAGGCTCGCCCCAGGCGTGCGCGTCAGGGTCGATCGCGACCGGCTCGGTCTTAGTCTGCCCGCAGCCGTCGACCGTGCAGTGGAAGGTCTGGACGCCTTCCGCAGAGCAGGTGGGGTCGGTGGTCACTTCGCCCTCGTCCCACTCGTGCGCGGACACGGTCAGCGTGGCGTAGGGGGTGGAGAAGCCCTCGCCGTCGTAGGAAGGCTCCATGAACTCGCTTGCCACCAGGTAGTAGTCGCCTGAAGGCAGGTTCGAAAGCGTGGCTACGCCGTCCTCTCCGGCGGTCGCGGTGGCCACCGTCTCGTGGTCGGCGTCCTTCACGGCCACGACGGCGTCCTCGGCGGGCTTCCACGCAGCCGGCGGCATGCCGGACATGCCGGCCATCGCCGCGTCGTACTCCACCGTCACGGCGACGGAGCCGCCCTCGTGGGCCGCGTATCCGGACCCCTCGCCGAAGGCGGGCTTGTCGAAGGTCAGATAGCTCACGTCGAAGCCGTAGAAGTCGGTGGCCACGTCGAAGAAGCGCACCGTGTCGCCGTTTGCGAGCGGCGTGTCGTTGACGACGCTGCCGGTTCCGGGCTGGTCGGCGTAGCACGGGTAGAGGTCGTTGACGTGGAACATGAAGTACTCGCTGGCGATGCCGAACAGCTTGGTCATAGTGGTGCCGGAGCTGTTGGTGGCCAGGTAGTCGGTCGGGTTCGCCTCGAAGGCTTCGCCGTAGAGCTCCTTGTGCAGCGCGACCAGCGCGTCGAGCGCGGTGGCCTTGCCCATCATGTCGGCGGGCTTCTTGTAGCCGTAGGAGGTGGCCAGCTGCGAGTTCACCTGCACGCCCTCGAACACGGCCAGCTTGCCGTCGACGCGGGCGAGCGAGTTGTCCTTGTCCTGGCCCATGAGGCTGACCGTCACGGTCTCCTCGCCGTAGGCGGGCACGACCTCGACCTTGGTCTGCGTAGTGAACGGAGCGTCGGCGAAGGTGGCCGTGTAGGTGACCTGGCCGTCCTCGTCGGCGGTCGCCTCTGCGTCCACGGTCTTGGTGGAGCTCACGGTCTTGGTGGTGGTGTGGGACCCGTCGTGCTCGCAGACGGCCGTCGCCTTGACGCGGTAGTAGTCGCCGTAGGAGGACTTGGTCCACTCGTAGGTCGGCTCGCCCCAGGCGTGGCCGGTTCCAGGATCGACAATATCAGCCTCGGTTATTTCGGTTGCAGCCTCTGAATCGTTGAACAGCGTGCCGCAAACGCTGCACTTCCAGTGTTCGATTGTGCCATCTTCTTCACAGGTGGCAGGAACTGCATCGACTTTTTCAAGCTGGTGGCCTGTAGCTGGACGCACCACATCGTCGGAGTTTTCGATAACGCGAGTACCTTCGGCATCGGCGAACAGCTCGCCGCAGCGTTCGCACTTCCAGTGCTCGACGTTACCCGCTTCTTCGCAGGTGGGATCCTTGGCCGCTACATGGGTAAGCTTGTCGTGCTCGATCTCTGTGGGAACCGCAACATTCTCGTCGTATTGAACGAATAGGTTGTAGCTTTCGAAGCCCTGCTGCATAAGCTCTTCGAAAGGCGTACCGTCCATGACCAGCCAGACCACGGTGGCATTGGGATCGACGTTGTATTCCACCGGGTCACGGCCCTGCATGTCGAAGCACTCCTGGGCGGTCTTTTCCCGACCTGCGATGTCAGACTTGGCTATAGCAATCTTGCCGTCGCCAGCTGCGTCAATCGTGTCTCCGCTGTCGTCCAGTATTTCAACGTTACCCGTGTTTTTCGGGTAGTCGCCCACTTCGACAACCGTCAGGTCGTCGGCAGCAGGAAGGACTACCGTGAACACCGGCGCGATGTCGTTGCCCTGATGCTCAGTAATGTCATCGTAGACAAGCGTTTCGTAGACCGGCCACACGCGGCACTGGCTGTCGATGACTTTCAATCCGCTGAAGACCTTCGGGCCCGCCTCGGTCACCGTCAGCGTAACGGCGTACGCATCAGCTGAGTCGGCAGTGCCGTCGTTGGCTTTGAAGACCAGCTTGACTTCGCCAGCTGTGGTCGGCGTGTAGCTGTAGCTGGCATTCGCCGCAACCGGATCAGCACCGTCGATAGACACACTATACGTAAGGTCGTCATCTTCGTCGTCGGCAAAGATAGTCGAGAGATCGAGCGCGTACGCCTCGCCAGCGACGACACTTGCTGCAGCAGCCGCTTCAACGCCATCCGCCAAATGCGGTGCGGTGTTGGGTGCTTCCTCGATAGTGAAGTTGAAGGTCTTGAGCGTGCCCTTATTATTGGTATTGGTGCCCCACGGTTGAACCGTTACCGTAGCACTTCCGTTCGAAAGCGCCACGGGAACCGTACGACTTGATCCAACCGAATTCGTACCGTTAATGAGCACGCCTGCGGTTGTTGCCGAGCGGGCATAGTTAGTAACCGCAAAATCGAATGACGCGTCCTTGGCGGTGCCTGCGATAAGCATGATGTTGCACGTGGTAGCATCCGCCCACTCGAATTCCTTTACGCCTACGCCAGAAGAACTCACTGTCTTAACGTAGCAATACGTCGCACTCCTGCCGACCCATCCGTTGCCGTCAACAGAGTTGTCCCAGTAATGACCAGGCACCGTCTGGACCACTTCGAGATTGACAGTATACGTATCGTCGGAATCCGCCGTACCGTCGTTGGCCTTGAAGACCAATGCAACCGTGCCGGCACCTTCGGGAGTGTAGGTGTAGCTCTGCGAGGCGGCCGCATAATCGGCGCCGTTAACAGAAACCTTGTAGGTCAGATAGTCGTTGTCAGGATCCTCGAAAATCGAAGCAAGGTCGAGCTCAAACGTCCCATCGGTACCAATTGAAGCGCTCTTGGTAGCCTTCACACCCGCCTTGCGGATCGGAGCCGCATTGGCCTGCCCAACCTTCAGCTGAACTGTGTAGGTATCCGTAGATTCAAGAATACCATCGCTGGCTGTGAACACGAGGTTGTAGACGCCCGCCTTATCAGGCGCGAAACTATACGCCTTGGCAGCGTCGACCGGCTCGGCTCCATCAATTGCCACTTTGTAGGTAAGTGCATCGCCATCAGCATCAGCGAATATGGTAGACAAATCAAGCTCGAAAGCAGCACCTGCGTCAATCGATGCCGTTATGGGGTTGGCAATCCCCTCGATCACATAAGGTCTGGAATCAACATTGAGAACAAGTTCGGGAAGCGCGCTATATGCACTTGCACCTGTGCCTTCGCTGCCCCATGCCATGCCGCCGCCGGCACCGTAACTGCTTGTGCGATGCGTACCGTCGCCGCCTGCAAAACCGCCCTTGAGGATACTGCCATCCGACAACGTATAGGTATGGCCTACCCAGCCCGCAGGAACCGTAACGGTATAGGTGTGGTCTTTCGTTGTAAAGTTGTAGACACCGTAGCCACCAGGGGAAGCTTCGCTAAACGTCGTACCATCCTCGGCCTTCTGGCCAATACGGAAATTGAAGTTATATTTGCCCGAGAACTTCTCTGACGGACTGACAAGGTCAGCGTAGGCGACGGTAACCTTATCGCCTGGGAGAAGAATCGTATCTTCGGAGATGGTCTCACCTGCTTCGTTCTTGAGCGTGCGCACAACCCTCTTTGCAGTAAGCACCTGATAGGTTGCCACGCCATCTTTTTCGATTCTGACGATATTGCGGCCTGTCACTAACCCGGAAAGCGTAACTTCGCCGGTCCCGGCATCGACCGCAACACCATCTGCGCTGAAACCAGAATATGTGAGCGTTTCGCCCACCGTAGGCCGCGCAATCGTAACTGTGGTACCTGCCTCGGGCGTAAAGCGGTAGGATGCGCCCTCATCGCCTAGGTAATACAGAGTGTCGTGCTCGGCATCAATAGCGCGCTCGTTTCCATCAAGCTGACTAATCTTCATATTGGTCTGGATGCCTGTGCCATCTTGACCCACCGTGACCACGAACACACCCGTACGCTCAGGCCAGATGGCGCCGAATTGCGGGCCATACAGTGTCCGTCCGTCGATGTACATGGCATCGTAGGTAACCTTCACAACAGCCATGCCCGTTTGCCCCTCGGCCGCCTTCATGGTCACAACGCCTGAATTGTATGTACTCGGTTCAAAGGTGAGCAGATCGCTAGGGTTGCCCGCAATGTCCACTACCTCGTAATGGAAGTCGGGGATGCCCTCTTTATCGTTGCTGACAGTGCTGTCTATGGGCAGCCAGTTACGGAAGAAATTCAAAGTGCTTTCGGATCCTTGCGCTACATTCACGTAATCGGCAGCGTTTATGGGCATGTAGACATCTGCTATGTTGCCCGATTTATCGCGAGTTGTGCGCTTAGTAAACGAGCTATCTCCAATAAAGAGCTGATCGGAAGTGACCTCAATCGCGTTTCCAGCAGCAAGGGATGCGACGAACTTGTAGTAGGTCACGCCCTCGGGGTTTTGTACTCGATAGAACAATTGCGCGTTCGAAACAGCGTTATAGCTATTCTTCACGCGGCCGTCAGCTAGCGTGGTTGTGCGCGCAGGGTCGATCCATGTCTTGTTGAAGTAGCCTGTCTGGTATCCAACTGATATTGTCGAATTGGCAGGAGCCGTGATAGTTGCAAGCTGAACGACGCCATCGATGGTAACGGTTTGATGTGCCTGTACGTTGGGGATTGTATACACACCCTCGCCATCCGCTGAAAGCCCAACTCCATTGGCCTTGACAGCAAAATTGTCGGTAGTCATGGTGTCTTCGTCTAAGTCGATACGGAACGAAAAGCTTCCCCCTTCGTCCACAGGAGAAGACGAGCCTCCCACAGCTGCAACTGTGGCACCAGCAACTTCTGGAAGCGTGACGTTGTATTGGTTGACCGTATCGGAGGTAACCACATCTTCAACCGTGACCGTCTTGTCATTGGTAATGCTAGAAATGGTGGATTGGTTGTTGGCATCAAGTTCGACTACCTCTCCATTCACCTTGACAGCGAAATCGGCGCCCTTCTTGTAACCCTCTTCAAAGTTGACCTGGAAGGTGTAGCTGCCTTTGTGAGCAACGGGAGAGTCGGAACCATCTACAGCGGAAACCGTGTAACCCGTGCCATTGGGCAACGCAATATCCCACAAGGTTTCCTGGCCACCACCGTTGATTGTGAAGTTGAAGGTCTTGAGCGTACCAATTCTGCTTGACCAATATGGTTGCAGTGTGATCGTTGCCTGCCCGTTGTTAAGCTCCATGGGCTGTTCGATCGTGACCTTGCCGGTCTTTGTGTTATTCGTCCCATTGATCTTTATGCCGCCAGACGAGCCTGAACGAGTGATGTTCAACGTAAAGCTTGATTCCTTCTTCGTGCTTGGAACAAGCACGACATCGCACGTTGTGTTGTCCGCCCACGTGACACTCTCCACAGAAACGCCAGCGGCCTGAACGCGGTCGATTTGGCAGTAGATAGCGTTTTGGCCAATCCAGCCAGTTCCGCTCCACAAGTCGGTCGGATCGGTGCCCTCATCATCGGCAAATGCGCTTGGCGCTAACGCGGCACCTGCCGATAGTGCCAACAGCAGCAGCACCGTGACAATAAGCAGCATACGTTGCCGTAGGGTTGCCTTCTCTGTCCTTACCATCTTCGTCCTTTCTCGCTTTACAGTTCGTCTCCGTTGCTTACACGTTATAGGTGCCTGGCAGCGAACAGGCGCCTGCCAGGATCTCTGGGTGGCAGCCCTCCCCAAAGAGCTTGCCGTTAGGACCTGGCAGGAACCTGCCCTCTGCCAGATCCGCAGGAAGGCGAACGACAACTGGCGTAGCATCCGCCTCCCCCTTCAAACAAAAAGCGCACCGGAAGACGGTGCGCTAGGAAGCGAGAGCTCTGCCATGTAAAAGAAGCGGGCAATTCGGCGGTCGAGTATGGCAACCTAGCAAGTACCTATCCCCTGCCAAGACCAAACAAAAAGACGCGCCGAAGCACGCCTATTACAGAGAGAGGACACCCTACTCCAAAGACGCTACCTCCGGGGTTCACAGAAGTGTTTGAAGCGCACGGACCGGGCAAGCATTCCGACTTTCACGGCAATGTCCCTTGCCCAGGATTTCCACCTGAGTTCCCTTGCCAAACCGCCCCTAGTAAAGGGGCAAAGACGGCCCGTTTGATATTCGGTTGTCACAGCTGCAAAAAGCTGATTGCATTGTACGAAACAGCTGGCAAAACGTC
>JAFUCW010000059.1 GCA_017459485.1 Eggerthellaceae bacterium
ATCCCCGCGTTGCTTATAAGAATGTTGATCTTCCCGTAGTTTTCGATGGCAGCGTCGACAATGGAGTCCCAGTCCCCTTCGACGCTTACGTCGGCTGCAACAATTGCTGCTTCTCCCCCGTCTTCCACGATAAAATCGCGCACGCGGACAAGGTCGTCTTGCTTCATGGGCAGGTCGGTAATGACTACTTTTGCGCCCTCGGATGCGAACACTTTGGCAACTATTTCTCCTTGGCCGCCACCGCCACCGGTTATGACAGCCACTTTGCCTTCGAGCTTTCCCGTACCAGCCGGCTTGCGCGGCCATCGCTTGGTGCGCTCTCCTTCGACAAGATTCTTTTCGAACTCTTCCTGCCCCTCGCCTTCGAAAACGACGTTTTCGAACTCTTTGCGATACAGCATTTCCGATCTCCTTTCACCCTACGATGCGCGTCGTGCAAAACATGGCAGTCCTTGTTTTGTGGCGACCCGCTCGACAAGAGTGCTGCCCTGTCAATGGCGCACTACCATTGTGTTCGAAATGCAGCATATGCATCTGTGACGGGCATCACAGAATGCGCACGAGCAGCAGGTTTTTCCCGTTTCACGTCGGCCGATAGACTGCGTTTCATCAAGCAAAAGAAAGAGTGAAAAACCGAACGCAGGCAAAAAAGAGCCCCACTTGCAAGGGGGATGTGAGCGCAAGTGGGGCGAGTAAAGAGGAAAAGCGTATGTTATATCTGCACGCCTATCGAACGACCATCCTTGAACGCGTGCTTGAAGAAGACGTTGTCTCCACCCAGGGTTGATCCCACTTCGTACACTTCGGGTGCAAGGCCTTTCACGGTGTTGTAGAAGGTATCGTCGCGGACTTCGGGGAGCATGATCATCACGCAATCGCAAGAAACCGTGCGGGTCGTTTTGTCGGCCAAGGAAAGCGTGACGTCCTTCTTCCCAATGGCAGTGCAACGGGCGTTCTTGATCACTTCGATGCCCACGTAGTCGAACCACCATTCGAGACGCTCCTTGTAACGTGCGGTGATAAGCCCTCCGATGTCTTCGTCCTCTGCGACAAGAACGACATCCTTGCCAATCTTGTGCATGAACTCCGCGCATTGCGCACCTTCCGCCCCTGCGCCAATGACGGCGATCCTCTTCCCCACGGGGAAGAACGTGTGGGCGATCTTCTCGAGACCGCGTGGGCCGAACAGCTTCATGGGGATCTTCGAGAGCTTGGTCATCTGCGGTATGGTCCAAACATGGAACTGGTTGATGCCGGGAATGTCGGGGACATAGTACGGTGCACTTATCGCCGACACGAGCACGTCGGGAGCCGTCTGCTTTATCAGGTTCGGGCCAACTTCGGTGTGCAGGCGCACCTTCACGCCTGCTTTGGCTATCTGAGTGGTCAGGTAATCGTAGATGGGCATGACGTCTTCGATTGTGTTGCCCTTGATCATGGAAGCAAGCTTGGTCTTCCCGCCGAGCTCTCCGCTCTTCTCGTAGATTGTCACGTCATGTCCGCGTTTTGCCGCAGTAATGGCGCATTCCATCCCGGCGGGTCCGCCACCGACGACCATGACCTTCTTCTTCTTTTTCGCTGGATGCTCCTCTGGCCACATGTCGCGCTTGCCCAATCCTGGGTTCACACGGCAATAGCGCGGCTGGGTGACGGGATCTTCGCAGCTCGCACAGTGCGTACAGCGCAGAATGTCGTCGAAGCGCCCCTCTTTGAGCTTGTTCGGGTACTCAGGGTCCGCCCACATCTGACGTCCGAACGCAATGCCGGTTGCCTTCCCTTCCTGCACAACCCGTAAAGCCCAGTCTTCGTTACGCAAACCCGACACCCACGTGGGTATGTCGACCGCCTTGGTGATCGCCGCTGCTCCGGGCACGAACAGGCCCTCGCCTTGAGCTTGCGCCTTGAAGGGTTCCATGAACGGCTCGGGGTCGGGATAGGCGAAATAGTCGGGATCGTAACGGAACGAAAGCGTGCCGTAGCCATATCCGCACACGCTGATATATTGCGCGCCTGCATCCTGAAGCGCTTTGGCCGTCTGCGCCGCATCGGAAGGCTGGATTCCGATATAGCGATCCGACCACTCTTGCCCGTTAATTCGTATACCGATAACGAAATCGTCGTCCGTCCGTTCGCGGATCGCCTGGATAATCTCGCGGTGAATGCGCGTGCGATTCTGAACGTCTTCCCACCCGTATTCGTCGTCGCGATGGTTCCAGCTGGGAGAAAGGAAGCTGTTGAGGAAGTATCCGTTGGCCGCATGGATTTCCACGCAGTCGATCCCGCCTTTCCACCACCGGACGGCAGCCTGAACAAAAAGCTCCTGCTTTTCGCGTATTTGGTCAACGGTTAGCGCACGCACGGCACGACCGAATGGCGGTGGCGTGGGAATATCCTCTTCGGCCATCTCCGAGGGACCCGGGGGAAGAAGACCGTCGTACGTATCCCACGCAGATGGGCCCATATGGTGCAGCTGCCCAATAGTAACCGTGCCATACTGGTGGATGACTTCGTTGAAGCGCCGCATGCCGGGGATGAACTTGTCATCGGTGGCAAACGCGTAGATGCCGAAATTGAGAGGCTCCCACAGCATGGCGGCAACCGTGACGGCACCAATACCGCCTTTGGCCATGGATTCATACATGTCTTGCGCCATGCTGTCGCCCATCGTTCCGTCTTCGTTCCATAACCAACTGGACTGCGGAGCTTTGACCAAGCGGTTTTTCATAGTCA
>JAFUCW010000060.1 GCA_017459485.1 Eggerthellaceae bacterium
GCCCCTGGGTCAGCGTGGCGAAGGCCTTCTGGAGAAGCCCTTCGTTTTCGGGGTCGGCAAAGGCGGTGGCTTCGTCCAGCACCACAATGGGGGCACCCTTGAGGATGGCGCGCGCCAAGGCAATGCGCTGTTGTTCGCCGCCGGAAAGGTAGGTGCCTTCCGTGCCGATCTTCGTGTCGATACCTTCGGGCAGCTTCGCGATAATGTCGTCGCACTGCGCCGCAGCAAGGGCCGCTTCCACTTCTTCGCGGCTGGCTTCGGGGCGTGCAGCACGCACGTTTTCCAAAATGGACGTCTTGAACAGGCGGTTGTTCTGGAACACGAAGGCCACCTGGTCCATAAGCACATGCGGATCCATGTCGCGCACGTCCACGCCGCCCACTTCGACCGTGCCTTCCGTGGTGTCCCAAAAACGTGGAATCAGGCTGGCAGCCGTCGTCTTGCCGCCGCCGCTGGGGCCCACCAAAGCCACGGTTTGCCCGGGCTCCACCACAAACGACACGTTCTTCAGGGCCGGTTCGGCCGCGCCTTCGTAGGTGAACGACACGTCCTTGAACTCCACGCGGTTGCCTTGTGGGGCAACGGGGGAGTTGGTAACGCGCAACACGGGTGCGTCCATAACTTGCTGGATGCGGCCAAGCGCCGTGCTTGCCAGCATCATGCCGCTGGCAGCAAACATGATGCGTGCTAGCGCCGTGGAAATAATCGCGGAAAACACCGCGTAGAAGGCGAAGTTGGTCACAAAACCCGCGAAGTCGCCCGAAGCAAGTGCGCCTGGAGCCAAGAATAGTGCCACGGGCACCAGGAATACAAATGCACCTTCAGTAAAGGTAAGGTTTACCGACTGGGGTACGCGGCACACGTCTCCCTGGTAGTAGCCGGCTTTTTCGCTGTAGTCTTCGATGGCTTCCTTGAACGCCTTGAACGAATTCACGGTCTGTTGGAACACCTTCACCACAGGGATGCCGCGCACGTATTCGGTGCCGGCCTTGCTCATGCGGTCCTGCGCTGCCTGGTATTCCTGCATAAGGCCCGCGTTCTTGCCGCCCATCATGGCGAACATGGACACGATGGAGATGACGGCTGCCAGCAGGCATGCCGCGCCCATGCGCCAGTCGAACACGAACATCAGCACTAGCATGCCCACGAACATGGCAACGGTGCCCACGATGTCTGCCAGGTTGTGCGCCAGCAGCGTTTCGGTTTCGGCGGACGCTCCGTCCAGGCGGTTGCGGATAAGGCCGCTGGCGTTGTTGTCGAAGTAGCCCAGCGGCGTGTTCATCAGGTGCGCCATACCGCGCTTACGGATGTTGGACGCCGTGCGAAAGGCTGCCAGATGCGTGCCCATCAGCCCGAAGAAGTACACCAAAATGCCTGCGACGGCAAACCAAAACGCCATCCAGCCGTAGGTGCCCACGTTGGCTGCGGCGCTCCAGTTGGGAGCAACGGCAATCAGGTCGCGCACGACCAGCCAGATGCAGATGTAAGGCACCATGCTCAGCAACATGGCCACGGCAGAAAGCGCCAGGCCTAGGAAGGTCAGGCCCCGTCTCTCGACTGAGTATTCCAGCAGGACAGCTAAATCGCTTTTCTTCTTACCCGTTTCTGTCATACTTCCTCTTTCCAACAATTTCCTGTTTATGGACGGTTTCTTCCAACCGCTCGAGCGCCTTCCGGCGACGATACTCAGTTGGGTTGATGCCAAACTGGCGTTTGAATGCAGCCGCGAACTTGCTTGGATTGCTGTAGTTGCAGGTCAAGGCGACGTCGCTAACCGATGCGGTTTCTGTTGCAAGCATTTCGGCTGCACGCGTGAGCACGAGTTCGCGCGCATAGGTTGCTGGGGCCGTTCCGTACATGCGCGAGAAGTATCCGCGTAGGCTGGCTTCCCCAACTCCGGTTTCGCGGGCAAGGGCATTCGCATAGCCGCTACCTGCGGGATCGGCCTCAATTGCCACGCGAAGACGCCTAGCCAAGTCGCGCTGGCTGTGTTGCAGATAGGCTGAAGCGACACGCTGGGCAGACGGGTTGACCTCGGCCAGCAGTGCGAAGAGCTGGCACGTCGCTACCAGGAGGTGATTGATTTTGGGCAACTCCTGAACCATGAGTTCGAGGATAATCTCTACCGTGCGCAAAAGCGCGCCTTCTGGCTTTGCGATGAATGCAGGCGTGTTGGAGCAAAGCTTTTCCCCGACATGGGGCAAGTCGATGTCAAAACCGTGCAGCAGTGCCCTGGTCTGACGGTCGATGCGGTCGAAGTTGATATGGTATTCGAACCCACGATAAGGCACTGTCGGATACGCGAACGACTGGGCCCTTGTCATCGAGGCGCACAGATGCCCTGCCTCCAGGACTGCCGATCCGCTCTGACCGAGGTCGACCTCACAGCGGCCCTGCGAACACCAGTTTAGCGTGAAGTCTGAGGTCATCGCAGAGCTGGCGACAGGCAAGGTGCGGCAGTTCAGGTCGATGTCCATCAGCAAAATGCCATGCGCTAGTTCATAACAGGTCAAATCCAAGCGCCCGTCTTCGCGCGCGTGCCATACACGCCATACGCAATCGCTGATTGGCTCTATGCTCCAATCCTCAGGTAGCATGAAATCAGTGATGGCAGACACCGCCACGTCCTTTCCAATTAAGTAAGCATCGCAAGCTTACAAGCAGCAGCATGAAGCTGCCGCTCCAAAAGCTAGAAAATGCTCCATTTTGCATATAAGTAAGATACACCTAACTTATTACGTATTGGCA
>JAFUCW010000061.1 GCA_017459485.1 Eggerthellaceae bacterium
CCACCCCAACAGTGTTGCCGATGCTAGTAGTCGAAGAGTCAGCGAAAACGGCGGAGACCCCCATAATTGCCCCGCCGCGGCACCGAGCGTACTTCGCTACGCACAAGAGTGCCGCACAAGGGGCAAGGATGGGGGTCTCCGCCGTTTGCAGCGTCGGCCGCATGTTTGTGAAGGTGGTTACTCCACCTTCACAAACATGTCCTTGGAAAGGCCGCAGACGGGACACACCCAGTCGTCGGGGATATCCTCGAACGCGGTACCGGGGGCGATGCCGCCATCGGGATCGCCCTTTTCGGGGTCATAGACGTAGCCACAGGGACACTTGTACTTATCCATTGTCATCTCCTTCTCATCGCCTTTATCCGCAGATTCCGCTTCGCCGAGCAAAGCCTCGACCAAAACGGGGATCTGATCGAACACCTCGTTGGTGGTCGGGTTCCAGTTGCACTTTACTTGGGCATCCACCACTTCGAAGCCTGCGTCTGCCAACTTCGACTTCAAAATGTCGACGCTCTCTCCGCTCCATCCGTAGCAGCCGAACGCACCTGCTTTCTTGCCCTTGAACTTCAGCCCATGCAAAAACGTCAGCCATCCGGCCACGCTTGCCAGAATGTCGTTGGTGTCTGTGGGCGAGCCCACCAGCAGCGCCTTCGAACGGAAGACCTCGGTCATGATCTCGTTTTTGTCGGTCTTGGCAATGTTGAACACCTTGACCACGGTTTCAGGATGCTGTTTGTTGATCTCGCTTGCAATCTCTCGTGCAAGCCGCGTGGTACCCTCCCACATGGTGTCGTAGGCGATGGTCACCTGGTCTTCCTGGTAGCTGTCTGACCACGCCTTGTACAAGTCGATGATCTGCTTTGGATTGTCGCGCCAGATTACGCCATGCGATGGGCAGATCATGTCGAATTGCAGGTTCATGCCGTCGATCTCTTCGAGCTTCTTCTTGCAAATAGGGCTGAAGGGATTAAGGATGTTGGCGTAGTACTTCATAGCTTCGTGCATAAGCTGACACTGATCCGCCTTGTCGTTAAACAGTTCCTCTACCGCGAAATGCTGGCCGAACGCATCCATCGAAAAAAGGATGTTATCGCCAGTAAGATAGGTGGCCATGGAGTCGGGCCAATGCAGCATCTTCATCTCCACGAAAACAAGCTGCTTGCCACCGCCAATGTCAAGCGCGTCGCCCGTATGCACTACATGGAAATCCCAGCCACGGTCGCCATACTGGCCAACTAGGCTTTTCACGCAGTTCTCCGAGCAGTAAATGGGGGTGTCGGGAATCTCTTTCATGAGCGACGTAAGCGCACCGGAATGGTCCACTTCCCCATGGTTGCAGATGATGTAGTCAATCTTGCCTAGGTCGCCGATCTCTTTCTTGAGATTGTCGACGAATTCGAAGCGATGCGGACGCCAAATGGTGTCCACAAGCACCGTCTTCTCTTCTTCGATAAGGTAGGAGTTCTGAGACGACCCATGCTTGATGGCATAATCTTCGCCATGGAAGGTTTCCAGCTCCCAATCAAGATAGCCTACCCAGCTGACATTGCCCTTCACGTGCTTGCGCATCTGTATCTCCTTTACTCACACAGCCATTCTCGTGCTGCACGCTTTCCCCATTCCAAGCCCATTACTTGGATTATCTCTCATCAATATAGCCTATTGAATGCGTGTTGAACATGAGCGTTCTATGGGATAATCAGAAGCGCAATCGAGCGTTGTTCGCATTGCTGTCCCATTTGGGGTCATCCCATTTGGGGTCGTAGTAAAAATGGAACACCTTTGGCTTGCCGGTGCCGAAAACAGGTGCGTGTTCCATTTTTACTACGACCCCAAATGGGACCCCAAATGGAAACGCTCCTAATGGGAGGCGCAGAAAACAAAGGGGACTGCCCAAAGAAAACGACAAGGGGGGAGACGGTGGATATCGCGTTGGTGGGCAAGGGCGCATTGGGTCTGCTCTTCGGCAGCATCGCCCAGGAACATCTGGGACCAGAGCATGCGTACTTCGCAATGGACGATGCCCATTACGAAAAGCACGCACAGGAAACCTACCGTATCAACGACGTTGAAATCGCGTTTCGCGACGTACGCTTAAGCGAGTGCTCGCCTGCAGACGTCGTGCTAGTGTGCACGAAGACTCTGGGGTTTAACGAGGCCCTTGAGTCAATGGAGCCCCTTGTAGGAGCAAACACCGTTATTGTCCCTTTGCTCAATGGCATCACCAGCGAGCGCAAGGCCGCCGATCGCTATGGCTGGGATCGCGTCGCAGCTTGCGTGGCAGTGGGCATGGATGCCGAACGCTACGGAACCTCTCTTGCCTACAGCCGGACTGGACAGCTGGTAATCGGCGCCCTTCAACCCGAAAGCGCCCCTGCAGCGCAGCGTGCGGCAACTGCACTGGACGCAGCAGGCATCCCCCACAGCGTCGACGAAAACATCCTGCACCGCCAATGGGTGAAGTTCATGGCCAACGTGGGCGTGAACCAGGTATGCGCCGCCTACGAAGTGTGTTACGAAGAGCTGTTTGCCGACCCCACCTCGGAGCCCTACCGCATGCTCATCTCGACCATGCGCGAAGTCATGGCCACAGGCAAGGCCGAAGGCGTCGTGCTCGAGGAACAAGACCTTAACGGCTACATAGAAATCTTGCGCTCGCTTGACCCCAAAAGCCGGCCGTCAACTGCCCAGGATGTGGTCAACAAGACGCTCACCGAAGTTGACGAGTTCGCCGGAGAAGTCATTCGCATAGCGGACAAACACGCGATCGAGGTGCCCTGCAACCGTTTTCTGCTCAAACGCATCCGTGAATTGGAAGCCGCCTTCTAGCCTAGGAGTGCGTCATTCGGCGGGTTTTGCCATTATGACTACGCTAAAGAAGCGCAGGCTGATGCGCATAATCGCTCAGCCAAGCACCCCTGCAGCATGAGCTATTCCTTCGCACACGCACATGCCCCGTGAGCAAGAGCGCTCCGATAACGAACGAAACTTCAGCAAAAAGTCGCCCGGCCGTACAAAGCACGACCGGGCGCGTGTAAGGGGGAACGAATTCAGGGTCAGGCAGCTACTTTTTCACCGTGGGCTCCTTCTGCCCTCGCCGCGCGGCAACCACCACGATCACAGGGATGCCGACCAGCCACACAGCAGTACTGGCGATCTTTCGTCCGATGCTCTTTTCCTTGCTCATGCCGGCCTCCTCTCCTTTGCCGTTTGCTGCTCTGGTGGACAGTATATGCCCTTGTCCCCCGCTCAGTTCAACGACTTCTCTTCCTTAAACGGGACGTAGCAGTGTCGTAAACGTCCCGTTAAAAACCTAGCGGTAGATGCGAATCCTGGTCCCGCTTGGCACGCGGTCATAGATCCACTTCGCTTTCTCGATCGGCATGCGCACGCATCCCATGGAGATATTCATGCCCAGCCGCGGATCGGAGTGCTCGAACGTGCCTTCGCGATACTTGGTCGAATGGAACAGGTAGTCGCCGGTAATCTGCGTCCAGTAATAGCACGTGTAGCCGTGGCCGAATGAATACCCACGCGAACCGACCGTGAAGTCACCTGTCACCGTAGGAGTGCTGTCCTTGCCCACCGAGCAGATGGTTGTCATGGTCGGGCGCCATCTTCCGCTGCCCCCAGTGAACACCATAACCTGATGGTTGGTCAAATCAACGCAAATCAGGTAGTTGGTCGAGCTTGACGTGTAGACATTCGACGTGCCCGCCCGCGTCAACGCTTCGTTGAACGTATTGGAGTTCCGCGCAAGACGCCATTGCTGGGCAGTGGTGCCGTTGCTTTCGTACTGCTGCACGTTGGCGCCGTTGTAGTTACCTCCACCGACAACGTCAAGCACCTTGCCCGACGCTTTGTTGACGAAGACATACGTGCCGTTTTCGGTAATCTGCACCTTCCAAAGCTGAGCGTCGGTGCCGTTTTGTGCGTACTGCTGCACGTTGGCGCCGTTGGCATTCGAAGAACCTGTCACTTCGACTGCCTTGTTCGCCAGAATAGTCGTTATGCGG
>JAFUCW010000062.1 GCA_017459485.1 Eggerthellaceae bacterium
AGACGAGGTGGCACTCCTATAGCACGCGCAATCCATCACCGAGGCGGCGTTTGCCCACAGGGCCACCTTCGCAAGGCCCGGCATGACCGAGCGCGACGTGCAGCGCGAACTGGATGACTACATGCTTTCGCACGGAGCGGACGGCTTGGCGTTTCCCTCTATCGTGGCAACGGGCCCCAACGGCGCGAACCCCCATGCGCAACCAGGGCAGACGAAGCTGGAAGCGGGGCAGTGCGTGGTCATGGACTTCGGTGCGAAGGCGCGTGGGTATTGCTCCGACATGACGCGCATGCTGTTCCTGGGACGCCCCGACGACCGCCTTGCACGCGCCTACGAGGTGCTTCGCGAGGCGAACGAGCAGGTGAGCTCCCTGTTGCGTCCTGGCATAACCGGTGCCGAAGCGCACCAGCGTGCCTTGGACATCCTGGAGGCGGGCGGCTTCGGCGGCCTGATGGGACATGGGCTGGGCCACGGCGTGGGCAGGGAGGTCCACGAGCTTCCCGTGCTTTCTCCGCGCAATCCCGACCCGCTCGAGGAGGGCAACGTGGTCACGGTGGAGCCGGGCATCTACGTGGAAGGCGAGTTTGGCATGCGACTCGAGGACTTCGGGATCGTGACCGAAGACGGCTTCGAGGTGTTCACGCGCACCACCCACGAACCTTGCATCGTCTAGCCAGCGCATCGGCAGATTTCGCTTCGCTTCCTTTTGCCTTTGCCGCAGTTGCCTTTCGGCAGGACCCGACATGCGCATGGTCGCGCTAGTGGGGCGATCCGAGCAAGGGCGTCGTGCGGTCGCGGCACATGTGGCAGGGACGGCATGGTCGTGGTTAGAGGATTCGTGCTTGTTTGCGGGATGTTCTTGCCCGCGCGAAAACCTCGCTATAATGAAGCGGTTTCATTTTTACGAAGAGAAGGATTGTCCTATGGCTATCTCAACGGCTGATTTCAAGAACGGCATTTGCATCGAGTACAACGACAAGCTCTGGACCATCGTGGAGTTTCAGCATGTCAAGCCCGGCAAAGGCGGCGCGTTTGTGCGCACCAAGCTGCGTGACGTGCGCTCCGGTCGTGTGGTCGAGTACACGTTCAACTCCGGCACGAAGTTCGACACCGTGCGCCTGGAGACCAAGAAGATGCAGTACCTCTACAACGACGGCGCCGACTTTCACTTCATGGACCCGGAGTCCTACGAGCAGATGAGCATCTCCGCCGAAACGGTCGGCGACGTTGCGCAGTGGCTCAAGGAAAGCGACGAGACTTCGCTTAACTACGCGGGCGACGAGCTGATTTCCGTGGAGCCTCAGATGTTCGTCGAGCTGGAAATTGCCGAGACCGACCCTGGCTTCAAAGGAGACACCGTGCAGGGCGGCACCAAGCCGGCCACGCTGGAGACCGGTGCCACCATCCAGGTGCCCATGTACATCGAAGTGGGCGAAAAGGTCCAGGTCGACACGCGCGACGGACGCTTCGTCAAGCGCCTCTAGGGCGTGGCCTTTTCGCGTGGCTGACCTTCGTGAGCGCAAGGACGCTGCGACAGGGAGGCGTCCATGCCGGAGAAGATCCACAAGACCAATGCCATGCGGCTGCTCGAATCGGCGGGCATCGTGTTCGACGTCGTCGCCTACGAAGTCGACGAGTCCGACTTGTCGGGAGTCCATGCGGCGGCCGCGATAGGCGCCGACCCCGACACGGTGTTCAAGACGCTTGTGCTTTCCGCGCAGAGCGGCGGACATGTGGTGTGCTGCATTCCGGTTGCCGCAGAGCTCGACCTGAAAAAAGCCGCTCGCGCCGCGGGAGAGAAAAGCCTGCAGATGCTGCCGATGAAGCAGTTGTGTGCCGTTACGGGCTACGTGCGCGGCGGGTGCAGCCCGCTGGGGATGAAGAAGCAGTTCCCCACATTCGTCGACGAGACCGCCGTGCTGTTCGACCGAATCGGCGTGAGCGCAGGCGAGCGTGGTCTGCAGATCCTGGCGAACCCTGAAGCTTTGGCCTTAGCCACAGGCGCCCAGTTCGCCGACCTTGTGCGTTAGCGGCGTGCGCGGCGTTCCCTTTGGGGTTGCCTTCTCTGGGAGGCGTCCCATTTGGGGTCGTAGTGAAAAGGGGACATGGATTGGGCTGCGGGCCCGCCCGTTCGCCCGGTGTTCCATTTTCACTACGACCCCGAATGGGGCAACGAACACGAATGGGGTGCCCTTGCTGTTTTCTCTGTTGCAAAACGGGATCAAAAACGCGACAATGAAAACGCGACAACAACCCAGCGAAGAAGCAACATCGTTATAACTGAAACGCTGCACCTGCCCAAAGAAAGGGGTATTTCGTCATGAAGAGGATTTGGGAGATTTGGAATAGCTGGAGCCTGATCTGGCGCATTGTGGGAGGCCTGGTCGTGGGCACCATCTTGGCGCTTGCCGTGCCCGGTCTGGAATGGATCGGCATGATCGGCGACCTGTTCGTCGGCGCCTTGAAGGCCGTCGCGCCGCTGCTCGTGTTCATCC
>JAFUCW010000063.1 GCA_017459485.1 Eggerthellaceae bacterium
ACGGCGGGCTTTTCCTTATCTGCAACGAAGCGAACGGCCAGGTTGAAGCCGCCAACGAGATTGCCAAGGAAATTGAGGGCATGAAAATCTATACCGCAAGCGAATTGCGATCTGCGCTTGAAGCCGCTTCCTTCGAAGTGGTCGAAGTGGAAGACGAAGGTGAGCGCGGCCGCATAACCGTGGTTGCCAAGGCTGCGTAGCGCACCGTTTCTAGTTGCCGTTCGTGCCGGCTTCTTCGGTTTCGACGGCAGCTGCAGTGACCGCTGCGCCATTTGCAGCCGCAGTGTTGCCGCCCGCGGCGCCGGAGGTGGTTTCGCTTGCTTGCAAGGCGGAGCTGCCGCTGCGCGTCACCTGGTCAAAGAGCGCCCCTGCAACGGCGTCGGCGGATGCGATGGTGACATTGTTTTCCACCACAACGTCGTCGATGCCTTGGTCTTTGACGAACTGCACGATGTCGGTGGAGCTATAGCGGTAGTCGATCACGTAAAGGTCCTGGTAGTGGCCGATAAGTTCAGGCGCGAAGCAGTTCCCATAGGAATCTTTCAGGAGTAGGCACGAAGATCCGTCGGTCTTCTGGGGGTTTTGCACATGCGTAAGCGGGTAGTCTCCAATGCCGTAGCAGTAGTACCCGGTGCCTTGCCCCCAGTCTGACACGTCGTTGATCACGTGCGATTCGGTCGTGTTGCCGTCGGCGTCGGTGAAGACGATGTCGTTGGTTTGGGGCGGTACATGCGCCGTTACCGTGTCGGCGACCAGGCTGGGGTCGTTCGTTTCGCTGTAGAACGTGCCAAGGAAGTTGTCGAACTCCTTTGTTTCCCATGTCTCGATGTCCTGCGCAGTGAATCCATGCGTGTCGCAGAACGCGCGATAGGCGCAATTCGCGCCTAGCTGGGTCCAATGGTGGTCGGTGCGGAAATAGAGGTATTCGTCTGAGTGCTTGCGCAGCTCGCTCATGGTGTCGACGGGGTGGACGCTCTTGTCGAATTGCCCGTAGAAGTAGGCGATCGCCTCGCCTTGGTCAGTGCCCCCCAAGCTGTCGAGCTCGCTTTGCGAAAGGAGCACGGCACTGCCATTCGGTATGAGCACCGTGTAGACTTCGGCTTGTCCTGCCACGCCTTGCGCCAGCGCGTTGATGGCTTGAATGTACGTGGAGACTGCTCCTTCGTTGTAGTAGTAAATGTTGTACGCCGCGCCGTCTTTCAAGTACAAGCCTGCCATGAGCGCTTGCTGCATGTCTTCCTGCATCGGCTTGGCGTCGGGCGCGTCGGTGGCGTCCCAATTGTTCGCTGCAGCGGCTGACGTGGGGGAATCGAAAGAAGAGGACGAAAGGGGTTCGGACGACGAAGGTGAAGATGAGCCTCCAATCTGGTCGGCTGCCACGTTTCCGCCTACGAACTTTACTTCCGGTTGGATGCCGTAGGTGTTCTTGATGGACTGGTTGGCGGCTACAAGCGGCTCGCGCAAGGGGTAGGTGTCTGCATACCAGAGGGACAGGTCGGTGAAGAAGGACCCGTCTAGGAAGGAGTCGATGGAAAACGCGGGGAAGGAGGTAAGCTCGCGTTTTTCGACGGTCGAAGTGGCGGGACGGGCAAAGAACGCCAGGCCAACGACCAATCCGATGGCCATGATCGCCACCCATGCGCGCACCGAATAGCCCCTGAAGCGAGAAATCGTGCGGCTGAAACGGCTTCCCTTGTTCTGTGCCGTGCGAGCGCGCGCGTGTCCTGGCTGTGCTTGCTTTGTGCCTTCAGTCGCACGTACTGCGGCTACGTTGCGCGGGTGTTGCGAATCCGATGTGCTACGTCGTTGCATCGTGTGCTCCCGTCTGCTCTTGTTGGGAGGCGCCGTCTCCTGCGTTCACGCCGTCTTGCTGCGATGCCTGGCCCTGGACGCCGCCATTGTTCGCAGCGTCAGTCTGGACCGAGGTTGGCAAGGTGGGCCCGTCGCCTGCCACACTGCGGTTCGACCCGTCCACAATTGTGCCGACAAGTGCAGCTGCGTCGTAGGTGCCGGCGAACATGATGGCGTTTTCGATGATGACGTCTTGAATGTTGTGCTTCTTCACGAACGAGACAAGGTCTTGGCTGGTATAGCGGAAGTCGAACGTGTAGACGTACTGGTAGCTGTCCACCGTGACGCTTGTGAACGGGTTTCCGAACGAATCTTTGATGATCAGGCACGACGATCCGTCGTTTTTGGTCGGGTTCACAATCATGCTTAATGCGTTGTTGCCGCAAACGAACGTCTGGTAGAGGGCGCTCGGGTCGGCATCGGCCAGGTCGGTGATGACGTTGCCCTGAATCTCGCTTCCGTCGACCAGGTCGTCGACCCAGTAGTACATGTCGTTGGTGCTCGAAGGTATGCGCGCCACCACGCTGTCCGCGTGGTTTGCCATGCCCGCAACGCCGATCTCGGTGTAGTATGCGCCCAAAAACCCGTCGAAGGTCTTCTCTTCCCAGCTGCGGTAGTTCGGCGGTTCGATGCCTTTGGCGCGGCAGAAGTTCTCGAACACGTAGTAGGCACCCAGCTGCGTCCAATGGTGGTCGGTGCGGAAGTACAGGTATTCGTCGCGGTGCTCGTAGAGCGGATCGAACGTTTCGATGGGGACGACCTTGTCGCTCATGCGCGAATAGAGGTAGTCGATTGCCTGCTCCTGGTTGGCGGCGCCAAGTTCTTTTTGCAGGTCGGCGTCGAGCATGACGCCTGCGTTAGTGGGGATGATGACCGAATAGACCGTCGCGATCCCGTCGAGAAGGTCGGCCGCCTGGTTGACGACGCCACAGTACTCCTCGCAGGCGTCCTGGCTGAAGTAGTACAGCGTGTAGCAGGCGTTGTCGGTCATGTAGACGCCGCTGGTAATCTGGCTTTCCAGGTTGGCAGAAGCCTGCTGCATGTCGGGAACAGGCGCGTTTTTGTCGCGCTTGGCCACTCCTCCTTGTACAAGTCCTTGCTGCGTGCTGTCCGACGAGTTTTCGTCGGCGCCGTCCGCATTGGCGGAATTCGAAGCAGCATCCTGGCCGACGGCAGGCAGTTCGTCGCTTTGGCGCCCCCCGCCGTAGAACGCCTCGTTCGGTTGGATGCCGTAGAGCGACTTCACGTTCTGGGAGAGGTGAACCATCGGCTCGCGTAGCGGGTAGGTGTCCGCATACCAAAGCGACACGTCCGTGAAAAACGCACCGGTAAGGAAGTCGTCAACGGAAAAGTCGGGGAAAGGCGTCAGTGTGCGATTTTCGAGCTCGGAAGTGGAAGGGCGTGCGAAGAAGACAAGACCAACGACCAAGCCGACGGCCATGATCGCGGCGCATGCACGGACGGCGAACCCGCGCCTGCGGGAGATGGTACGACGGTAGTTTGCGGAAGGCCCCTCTGTTCGCGCGCTTTTCGCCGCATTCCTATCGACAGATGGCCTGTTTGCAAATGATCCTGTGGAAGCAGATCGTTCCGCAGAAGGTTGTTTGGTGCTTCCGTTTGCGTCTGTGCGTGGATTGCGCGAGCCCATGGCAGTCACCTAGAACTGGAAGTAGATGAAGGGGTTATAGCTGGCACCTGCAAGCGCGACGACGGCAAGCAGCAGCAGTAAAGGCGGCGTGATGGCTTCCGAGGCGCTGAACACTTTGAGCATGAGATCGTTTTGTTTGGCGGCATGAAAGCTTGCACGATGGATGCGCTTGCCCAGGTTGGTGCAGGCGACAATGCAAAACACAAGCAGGAATATGTTTTGCAGGAACAGCGTGTGGACCTCTAGGCTTGTGAAACCGTTGCCTGCGAGTCCTATCACGCCAACGAGCACCTGGCCCATTTCGGCAAAGTTCTCGAAATGGAACAGGATCCAGCCGATGTAGACGACCACAATGGCATAGACGTGCCCAAGCGCATGGGGCATGCGGTCGCGGATGACGAAGCGTTCGAGCATCAAGAACGCAAAGAAGTACAGGCCCCAGCAGATGTAGTTCCAGCTGGCTCCGTGCCACATGCCGGTGAGGAACCAGGTGATGAACAGGTTGCGTACGATCAGGATGGGCTCCACACGGCTACCGCCAAGGGGGATGTAGACGTAGTCGCGAAAAAACGACGAGAGGCTCATGTGCCAACGTCGCCAGAATTCCTGCACCGAATGCGCCATGTAAGGGTAGTTGAAGTTCTCGAGGTAATGGAAACCGACCATGCGTCCCATGCCGATGGCCATGTCGGAATAGGCGGAGAAATCCAGGTAGATCTGGAGCATGTAGAACGCCATGCCCAGCCAGTATCCTGTCGTCACTTGCGTGAACACGCCGCCAGTGCCCACGGGAAGCAGGGTGTCGGCAACCGCCGCGCACGAATTCGCCAGGATGGCTTTCTTCGCAAGACCGACCGAAAACCTGCGCACGCCGTAGTAGATGTCGTTGCGCGTCGGATGGCGTTCGTCTATTTCGTTTTGCACGGTTTCGTAGCGCACGATAGGGCCTGCGATGCATTGGTGGAAAAGAGAGCTGTAGAGGAGCAGCTTCCAGTAGTTCGGTTGCGCCGAAACCTTGTCGCGGTAGACGTCGACCACGTAACTAATCAGCTGAAACGTGTAGAAGCTGATGCCGATGGGCAGCACGATTTCGGGGATGAACTCGGGAACGCCGAAGATAGCCTGGAAGTTGCCCAGAAGGAACCCAGCGTACTTGAAGTAGGCAAGCAGGCCAAGAAGCACCACAAGCTCCCCGACTATGCACAGCCGCTTCCTGAGCGAATCTTCGGAGCGTTCGATCCCCAATGCGAAAAGCCAGCTCGCAAGCGTCTCTCCCATGAGCAGCACCAAATAGCGCGGCCCTCCCCATGAGTAGAAGAAAAGCGACGACACAAGTAGGACGAGGTTGCGGTACTTGGGATCGACCAGGTGGTAGATGGCTAGATGGGCGGCAAGGAAGACGAAGAGAAAGACGAGTGACGAGAAAACCATGGTGCGCCTTTGCCCTTTCGCCGTTGCGCGCGTGAAAGACTGTACAACCGCATGTGCGGCTCCGATGAACTCTATCAGAACCAAGATGCTTCGCAAGGTCGTTTTGCCAGTTTGGAGCAAATAAACAGCTTTGCGTTAAGCAGCGAAAGATTGCGCACGCATTGCTTGTCCCTACCGCAGGTTGAGTCTTACGATTTGCATGGACCAGGATCTACGCCCCGTCTAGGATCCTCCATATTTGTTCCACAGCTCTTTTTTAAGAGATGCTTCAGGTCGTAGAGGCGTTCGGACCGATTCGGCCCTGCAAGCGTTCTGCAATTTGGTATCATGCAAAGAAACGTACCGAATAGTAGTAAGGAGTTACGCATGTTCGAAGAGGCTACCGCGCGTTCGGTTGGAACATGGAACATCGTGTTGGGCATCGTCGCCATTTCAGTTGGCGTTGCTGTGGGCGTGGGGTGCCTGGTCAGCGGTGGAAGGCTGCTTACCAAGTACTAATTCCTGCCTGCATCCCGCTTTAGTTGTCTCTTTGTGGGTGCGGCTATGCCTTTCGGCGAATGGGAAGATCCAGCCAGGGGCATGGAGTTTGGCTTTGTCTGTGGACAGTGCTTCTTGTGTCCTAAGATGCTCACGTGACCGAGGGAAGTTTTCATGCTGCGAAAGCTCTTTCCATACGAACGTGCCGATAGCGTGTTTTCCATCGACTACGAACGGCTGGTCGAGCTGGGCTTCAAAGGTATCATCTTCGACGTAGACAACACACTGGTGCCTCATGGTGCGGATTCGACACCACAGGTCGATGCGCTTATCGCCTACGTCCAATCGCTGGGCTTTCGCACGGTCCTTCTATCCGACAATGACCGGCAGCGAATAGAGAGGTTTCTCTTGCATGCCGAATGCGACTACGTTTGCGATGCCCAAAAGCCTGCCACAGCTGGCTTTGAGCGTGCCCTAGAGATTCTTGGGCTCGAAAAAGACCAGGTGGTGTGCATAGGCGACCAGGTGTTCACCGACGTGTACGGTGCGAATCGATGCGGCATCCCCAGCATTCTGGTCGCCTATATCGGCCATGACGAACCAGGTCCTAAAGGAAAGCGCCGCTTCGTCGAAAAGCAGGTGCTGCGGGCTTGGGAGCACTCTTCGAACCATGGGCGCCTGGGAGGCGTCGAGCGCGAGGGTGCTGTCACTCCTGCAGTCCGAAGACGGAACTTCAGCGACCTCAATCCTGTCTTCTACAAGATTTCCGAGCGCAAGGAAATCCTCAGGCGTTCCTATGCGGATGCACGGGGCGACACCACGTTTGCTTCCGAATTCCTTGCCATGCGTTTGCACAATCTTGTGTCGAGCCACAGCAACAACCTGATCAAGCGTGCGCCGGGAGTGGATTTGACGCTCCAGGAGAACAAGGCGGTCAACATCGCCATCGCAAGCGCGACCATGCATGGCCTTGTCGTGCATCCAGGCGAAACGTTTTCTTTCTGGAACCGGGTGGGCAACACGACCAGAAGGAAGGGCTATCTGGATGGGCGCGTCATCGTGGGCGACAGGCTGGAGCCCGGCCGCGGAGGGGGATTGTGCAATCTTGCGAACACGATCCATCGAATCGTGCTTCACAGCCCCCTTACCATTACGGAGTTCCACAGCCACTCCGACGCCCTGGCGCCCGACGAAGGGCCGCGCGTTCCATTCGCTACGGGCACGGCGGTCAGCTATAACTACATCGACTATCGGTTCCGCAACGACACCGACCAGGACGTTCAGCTGCTTCTTTGGTGCGAAGACGAGACGCTGCATGGTCAGCTTCGCAGCGAAAAGCCCTTTCCTTGTACCTACGAGCTTGAAGAAGAGGGCCATTGCTTCCGGAAAGAGCCCGACGGCAAGTTCTACCGGGTCTCCAAGATCTATCGCGTGACGAAAGATCGCGAAAGCGGGGAAGTGGTCGAACGGAAGCTCTTGATGGACAATCACTCGGAGGTCATGTACGACTACAGCCTAATTCCGCAGGACCAGATCGTGGAGTGACGAACGCGGCAGCTTACGCGCGCAGATGGTTGCAGACGTTTTGTATCTGCTCTGAAACGGGCCCTCCAAAGTAGTGCTCGAAGAACGCACCTCCGATGGTGAACGACCATGGTGCAGCCTTCTTGACTTCGTCGATGCGCTCGTAGCTGTTGATGCTGCCCGCGATGCACACGGGCGCATCCACGCGTGACACGAATTCCCTATTGAGCTTCACAGGGTCGCCCGTGTAGCGATAGCCGAGCAGGTCTATGCCCCATGCGCCCTTTTCGAGGCAGTGGTTCGCCTCTTCGACCATGTCATCGATCGATCCTTCCAGGATGGAGGGGCGCTGCGAAACGGTGCCGACGAAGGGCAGGTACTTGATGCCGTGGCGCGTGCACAAGCTGTTGATCGAGTCGAAGAACATGGTTCCCATCAGCATGTCGGTGCCGCATTCGACAGCAAGTTCGGCTCCGGCTACGCATTCTTTTTCGGTGTAGGCCACAACTTCCAATCCGGTGATCTTGCCCTTGCGCTTCATGTAGGAAAACAGCTCTTTCATACGATGGGGAGGAATCGGTTTCTCCTTGAGTCCCCAATAGAGGGCAGGAGAATCCGCGCATTGCTCGAACACCTCGTATGCGTTTTCCGCCGTCCGGTCGTTGTGGGTGAGCATAACTACCAGTTCGGGTGCATCTGTCATTCACGTACCTTTCGCGCCTGTTCTTTCTCGAAGCGATTATACCTTTGCGCATACATTGCATGACGCCAGATTGGGCAGCTGGGTCGATTTTGGAAAGGTACATGAATAAATCTATAGTGTATACACTTAGATATCTTACGAAACTTAAACAGAAGTTTGACGAAATGGAATGTTTAGCACTCTTCCATTGACAGTGCTAAAACTGCAGGTTATAACACACTTGTACAGAAAAGAGGACGCACAAGCGCCCAAGACCGGAAAGAAGATGATCGAGATGACCACACTTGTACCTCGCAGAAACCGCAGCCTATTCGACCAGTTGATGAGCGACCCGTTCGACACCTTTTTCGGAAGCGCCCCCCTGCAGCATTCGACTCCTACGCTCATGCGTACCGACATCAAGGAGCATGAAGGCGGCTACGACATCGTGATCGACCTGCCTGGGTTCAAGAAGGAGGACGTGCAGGCTTCGCTCAAGGAAGGCGTGCTTACCGTTACTGCCAAGACCTCCACTGAATCCAACGAGGAGGACCCGAAGGGCACTTATGTGCGCAAAGAGCGCTTTACGGGGCAGTGCAGCCGTTCGTTCTATGTGGGCGAAGACATCGAGGAAGCCGACGTGAAGGCTAAGTTCGAAAACGGCACGTTGCAGATAGGCGTCCCGAAGAAGCAGGCGCTTCCCGCTGCCGACGAGGCTCTGCCCATCACCATTGAAGGATAGCGAACGGACAGTACTCCTGTGCGTCCATGCGGCCCGAGCAGAATCGGGCCGCATTTTTTCGTCTCTGTTCCCGCACCGTTGCACTCGCATGTGCACGAAACGAGCACGAAATCGAAAGCATGCGCTCTGTTGCGTATGCGGCTATACTGTGTTGCAACCACAAGCGTAAAGGAATTCTGCCATGATCGAACTTAAGGCTTACGAAGGACTCATCCGCAACTACCGCGACCTCGCGGCAGAATTGGGCGTCGACATCGCGAACTGCACAAGACGAGAGCGCGAAGAGCGCATCGTGCTTGCTGCCTGGGAGCGGTGGGGGGAGCATCTGGGCGCCCATGTAAACGGCCAGTTCGCCATTGCCTTGCAGGACAGTGACACCGGAGAGCTGTTCTGCACGCGCGACGTGCTTGGCGTTGAGTTGCTGTACTACTACGAAACCAGCGACGGACGTCTGCTTTTTGCGACGCAGATCAAGGACTTGTTCGACCAGCCCGGATTCGTCCGCGAGCTGAACCGCGACATGGTCCAGTTCTTCTTAGGATTTACCTACGTTCCCGGGGAAGAGACGCTTTTCGCGGGCGTGCACAAGCTCGAACCAGGCGGATGGCTTCGCTATGGTGCAAGTGGGCTGTTGCTCGGTCGCTACTGGGAACTTACCTTCGAACCTGACGACCAGATGACAGAAGAGCAGTGGGCTGACCAGATCGATGCCGCCTTGGAGGCTAGCCTGGCGGACCTGTGCGACGAAGGCGAGGAATACGACAGCTTCCTTTCCGGGGGAGTGGACTCGTCGTACCTGATGGCGAAGAGTCGTTCCCGCCGAGGCTACTGCGTTGCCTACGAGGACCAAGGGGTGGGGGAGCAAAAGGAAGCTTCCGAAACGGCCGAATATCTTGGCCGCGACTTCGAAAGCGTTTTCGTCTCTGCACAGGACTTCTTCGGCTCTCTGGACGAATTCCTGCTTGCCTACGAGCAGCCCCAGGCTGACGTCGCCGGGCTTTCCTTGTTCGCTGGATGCAAGAAGCTTGCAGGGAAGGCGTCGATCGTCCTTTCAGGCGAAGGCGCAGACGAGTTCTTCGCAGGCTACAGCGTCTACGCGCGGGTCGGACGCGTCAACATGGGCTTTTCTCCCGTGTACATGGGCGCAACCTACATCATGAATCCGTCGGAGCAGAAACGCTATCTTTCACGATTCGACTCGAAGGTTTCGGCGCGCAGGTTCATGCGCAACAGGGGCCTTCCCGGCCGTGTGTACGACCCGCTGACCTGGATGCTCTACACGGAAACACGCAGCTTCTTCGAAGGAAGCATCCTGTTCAACTCGAACCGCATCGCCTCCGGCACGGGCCTTGACATCCGCATGCCGTTTTGCGACCTGCGCATCTTCGACATAGCACGCCGCATGCCCTCGCGTTACAAGGCGAACAAGGACGCGAACAAGATTGCTTTGCGCCGCGCCGCCGGTCGCGTCCTTCCGCACGAGGTCGCGTATCGCAAGAAACTCGGCTTCCCCGTGCCCGTCAGGACGTGGCTCACGGACTCCCGGTTCAACGGTGACATCAGGCGTGCGTTCGAGGGCAAGACGGCGCACGAGTTCTTCAACGTGGACGAAATCGGTGCGTTGCTCGACGTGTTCCTGGGAGAAGAGCCCCGCGTTTCTCATCCTGTGTGGTTTGCTCGCCACAAGGCGCTACTCTGGCGCCATGTCTGGACCATCTACGTATTCATCCGGTGGTACGAGCTTTTCTTCGAGCAGCATGACCCTATGGCCTAAGCGCCAATCTGCGGAGTACAGTGTCAGTGGTTGCGTCGCATGGAGGGGACATGCATGTCGAAGGGGCGGGAAAGGCTCTTTCGCGCAGGGAGATTCTTGAGAATTGGGATCCGGAGGACCCGGTTTTTTGGGAGCAATACGGCAGGGGAGTCGCCCACCGCAATTTGGTGGTGTCGGTAGCTGCCCTTCTCCTCTCGTTTGTCATCAACACGTTGTGTGCCCTCGTAGCCGCCCAGTTGGGCAATGTCGGTTTCGACTTCGACGGTGGACAGCTGTTATTGCTCACTGCGCTTCCCGGCTTGGTGGGCGCAACGGGGAGGCTTGTCTACACTTACCTTCCTGCTGCGTTCGGCGGCCGAAACTTCACGTTTGCGAGCACGGCGATCCTGCTTGTGCCTTTGATGGGGCTTGGCATGGCCGTGCAAGACGCTTCCACTCCTTTGTATGCGTTTGCATTCTGGTTTGCGTTCATGGGGCTTGCGCTCTCCAACTTCTCTGCCTCTATGGCCAACATCGGCTACTTCTTCCCTGTGGCGAAGAAAGGAACGGCCAACGGGATTAACGCAGGGGTTGGCAACCTGGGTGTTGCGGTTGCCTACTTGGTCACGCCCCTTGCGATCGCGCTGCCTTTGGGCAACGTGGTTGCTGGCCAGACGGGTGCGCCGATCGCGCTTCAAAATGCCTGTTTTGCCTGGGTTGTGCCTACGCTCGTCGTGTTGGTTTTGGTGGCTCTGTTCATGGATAACCTGCCTTTGCCCAAGCAAAGCGTTGCGCAGATGGCAACCATCTTCAAGAACCGTCATACGTGGTTCATGACCTGGATCTACACGTGTTGCTTCGGGTCGTTTATAGGGTACTCCATGGCTCTTGCCCTTGTGGTGGGAATCGTGTTTCCCCATGTGGATGCGCGTTACTTGATGTTCCTTGGCCCGCTTGTGGGTGCAGGACTGCGTCCGGTGGGAGGGTGGCTTTCCGACAGGATCGAGTCGGGTGCGAAAGTCGCGTTCGCATCTTTCGCCCTCATGTTCGCATCGACGATAGTCGTCGTGGCGGGCATCTCCACCGGCAGCTTCGAGCTGTTTTTCTCTGCGTTTATCGTGCTCTACCTTGGCTGCGGTCTAGCGAATGGCGCAAGCTTCCGCATGATCCCCAACTTGTTTACCGATCGCTTCCAGGGTTCCCAGGTAACCGGATTCACAGCAGCCATTGCCGCCTATGGCGCGTTTGCTATCCCCATTCTTTTTAGGGCGGATTACGCGGTTGCCTTCGCCGTTCTAGCCGTGTTCGCCGCTGCCACGATGGTCCTTACCTGGGCTTTGTACGCCCGGAAAAACGCCCCCTACAAATGCTAGCTGTGTGCAACGGCTTTTTGCGCATGCGGCAACGCGAGACCTTTAGCGCATTGCCGACGGACTGAACATGGGTCGCGTGCAGGCGATGCAGCGCACCTCCCCATCTTTGGGTTTGAACGGCCTGCCGCACTTTTCGCATAGCTCGACGTCGATCGGCCAGGCGCGCAGCGCAGGGACATGGCTCGATGCCAGGTTGTCCCAGCCTCCAATGTTTTCGTTCGGACAGCTTACGTAGCACAGCCCGCATTGCGTGCACTTGGTTGCATCGTGGATAAGCCATTGGTTGGGGCCGACTTCCTTGTCTTCTTCGGATGAAGGAGTTTCTTCGCCGGAAGCGTCGACTGCACCGTTGTCCGTGTATCCGGGGATTTGCAATTCGAGTGCATGGTGGGGGCACATCTTCGTGCAAATCTCGCATGCCCGACACGATCCGTCCTCGGTCAAGGTCTGCCAGGTCACGTCGATGGGCTCGCCTTGCTGCTGGGCGCCGGCAAGCACGTCCAGAAGAAGCGCCCGGTAGCAGGACATGTTGGGGGTGGGCTGGCCCGAAAGCGCCGTTTCCGCCCCTTGGGCCACGCCTTCTGCGATGCGGCTGAAAGCGAGGCGTTTGTCGGTTCCCGACGCGCGCATGTTGTCGGGCTGGTCGTGCATGAACACGCATGTGGAGAAACGCTCTTTTCCCAGGAAATGCTTGAGCGCGCGCACAAGGCCCTTTACCCTTTCGACAAGGGTTTCGTGGGGGCAGTCCTTGCATGCATCCGCCTTGAGGACCACACCGTTTGAAAGCGCTGCGGCGGCAGCAAGGTCCCATGGCACGGTTGCCAGGCAGGTGCAGCGCACATCGCCGTGCTCTTCGGTTCGGCCGCAGGCAAACGACACCGGGGCGTCGCCTTCCAGTATCAACCTGCGCACGCCTTCGAAACTCG
>JAFUCW010000064.1 GCA_017459485.1 Eggerthellaceae bacterium
CGCGCATATAGCCATGCCCTTCCACGCCGAACTTTTGCCCCGTGTCCAACCACCGCCTTGCCTTGATCAGCATGTACCTGTTCAGTTCTTCGGCTGTCAGGCCTGTCTCCCGGCAGTCCATCCACGCTAGATAAAGGGAATCCGCAGGCAGCACCTTGACCTTCGAGGTTGAGTTGTTGACCTGATGTGCAAAGTACTGCTGATTGCGGCGGACGTACGCGAGCATCTGTTCAAGCCAGGGTTCGCCGTGCGTATAGGCCGCTTCAGCGGCAACCATGCCAAGCGTGTTGACCAGCGGAAACATATTCCGATCATATTGCCTGATGAATTCAGCCCGCAGTTTGGCATTCGGTATGAACAGATTTGCGCTTTGCAGGCCCGGGAGGTTGAAGGTCTTGCTGGGCGCGGTGCAGGTAATGCTCTGTTGGGCAAAGGCGGGACTCAGCGACGCAAACGGCGTGTGGGCCTTGGCGGGATTCATGATCAAGTCTTGATGGATTTCGTCAGCGATCACCAGCACCCCACGCCGCAAGCAAATCTCTCCCATCGTACGGAGGTCGGCTTCGCTCCACACATTTCCGGTAGGATTGTGTGGATTACTTAGGATAAATATCTTTGTGTTGTCCTGGATTGCGGCTTCAAAGACTTTCTCGTCGAACACGTATCCGGAATCTGAGCGACTCAGCGGGGCATAAGTGAGCAGGCGCCCGTTAAGCAGCACGTCGTCATGGAAATGCGCGTAAACCGGCGGCTGGATAAGCACCGAATCGCCGGGCGCAGAAAAGGCCTGTATGGCGATCTTTATCGACGTGATGATGCCCGGCGTTTGAACGATCCATCCCGTCTCCACATTCCAACCAAATCGTTTGCCCTGCCAGTTGATGACTGCCTCAAGATATGACCTCGGGGCGCCATTGGGGTAGCCGAACACGCCATGTTCGACCGCCTGGTGCAGGGCGTCCAGCACAGGCCTGGGCGCTTTGAAGTCTGAGTCGGCAACCCACATGGGTAGCGGCTCGGTCTTGGCTTCATCCTCAGACAAGAATTGCTGCATCCCTCCCCACTTCATCGAGTTGCTATTCTTGCGGTCGACGACTTCATCAAAATCGTATTCCTCAACTACGTTCTGAAATTCCCTTGCTGACATGGCGGCGTTGATACTCACTGTGGCAATCCTCTTGACTTGGGGTGTCGTGTGCAAATGATGCGTCGTGTGAAGCAATGGTGGCGGTGCTATTTGGAAAGGCAGTCCGTCATGCATCTGTCCACTTTGACGTCTGGGCGGTCGTCGACATAGAAATTGCCGCGGTTAGGCATCTTGATGCTGGCCAGGTTGTCGGCGCCCAGCGTTGCCGTCGCGGGCAGGATATCGTTCTTGTGCAACAGATATGCTGTGACGCTGTATACGTCTTCATTTGAAAGTGATTGAGGCGCCTGGAACGGCATCGCACGGCGGATGTAGTCGAACAGTGTGGTGGAATATGGCCAATAGCTGCCGATCGTCTTAAGCGGCTTGTCGCTCGTCAAACTGCCGACGCCGCCGGCCAAAGCCGGCCCAAGACCTCCTTCCAGATTTGCTCCATGGCACGCCAGGCATTGCGCCTGGTATACGGTTTGGCCTTGCAGAACCGTTCCTTGGCCCGGGGGCAAACCCGTGCCGTCGGGAAGGATGTCGATGTTCCAACCTGCAAGTTCTTCCTTTGTGAGATGTCGACCCAGGCCTTCTAAGCTGCCCTGTCCAAAAGCGGGCGCGATTAGCGCGCTCACACAAAGGGCGACGATGCTTGTGATTGCATTATGCGCGGCCATTTGTGACCTCCCCACTTGCGGAAATGCGCCAGGGTTGTATTGCGTTGTTGTGGTAGAAGGAGAACTTTCCTCGCACCGCGATGAGTTGAGCTAACGTTGGCTGGACATAGCCAGTCTCGTCGATTGCCCTGCTCATCAGCATCAGTTCCTTTCCATCCCAGTCGAACGGCGCCCGAAACGAAGTAAGCGCCTTGGATAGGACTGGCTCTTGCAAGATTGCAGTGGACCAGTTATTGCCCCCGTCGATCGAGACATCGACACCCGTGATCTTGCCCCGGCCGCTCCAGGCGATGCCGCGCATCTCGTGCGTTCCGTGGCGCGTCAACCGTTGTGTGCCGGAGGGAAATGTGATGATGGATTTGCACTCCATCACGAAGGAAAACTCTCGCGCTCGTCCATCAGCCATCAGGTCGGTGTACTTGGCGGTTTCTTCCCTAGTGTGCCCGGGCTGATCAGTGACATGCAGACGCCTGAGCCATTTAATGCTCATGTTTCCCTCAAAGCCTGGCACGAATAGCCTTATCGGGTAGCCCTGTTCGGGCCGCAATCGTTCGCCGTTTTGACTAAAGGCCACGAGCACATCATCCAGGCACTTCTCTATGGGGATGCTTCGTGTCATGCCCGCCCCGTCGGCGCCTTCGGCCACAATCCATTTCGCCCTTGGATCAAGTCCCGCGTGATCCAGCAGCGTTTTCAGACGCACGCCCGTCCATTGCGCACAGCTGACCAAACCAGTGACTTCAGCGGCGGTTTTTCCGTACGGGGGCAGAAAACTGGGATTGCCTGAGCATTCCAAAAAGTAGATATGGCTTTCACTAGGAAACTGCCGCAGTTCCGCCATATCAAAGATCATGGGATTCTTAACCAGACCGTGAATCATCAAGCGGTGCTGTTGCGGGTCGATCTCCGGTACGCCCGCGTGATGTCGCTCATAGAACAGACCGTTAGGGGTGATGATGCCGTCCAGCTCCTGCAAAGGCGTGGTGCTGTAGGCGGACATCGGCTCTTTCAGCCCGGGGTACAAGTTTCTTATTGCCTTGGTCTCGAATTTTGAAGGTACGCCGTAAGGCGCTGCAGTCGGTGCACCCAGCGACTTGGTCCATTTCGGCACATTGGGTGGCAGGTTGTCGTTGGCGGTTGCTGCCGTAATTGATGGTGCCGTTTGTGCCAAAGCCGAGTCTGCTAACCCTAGCGTTGCCAAGGATGTTGCTATGGCGGTGCCCCGGGTCAGGAACTGCCGTCGGCCACCCGCCCCGCCAACGAATGGTTTAAGGGCGTCCTTTTGCTCTTCTTCGGAACTGTCCATGCTTCCTCCCACTGGTGCCTTCGTGCAGCCGTCATGGCTGCTTGGCGGAACCGACCGATCGGTCGGTCTGTTTTTTCACGAGCATACAGGGAATCGGAAACGGAGCCTAGTACCGCGGAAGATACAATTGTCCGATTTTTATCACGTCGAATACGGGTGGAATAGGCAGTGGCCAGCAAAAAAACTGACGAACATCCTGCTAATCGCGACCGCATCCTCAAGGGCGCTGCCGCCCTGTACGCAAGGCGGGGATTTCACGCGGTCGGAATGAATGAGCTGTGCGCCGCCCTTGAGCTGAGCCGGGGGGCCTTCTATCACTACTTCACTAGCAAAGATGATCTGCTGGAAGAGATCTGTCGCCAGTACATGACGAAACTGTTGCACCTGGCGAAGCTCTCCAAAGCAGAGGAGCCAGATCCCGCTCTACGGTTGCGTAGATTGGGCAGCGAGCTTATCTCGGTGATCGGTGCGCATCGAGACGAACTTGCCGTGTGCTTTCGCGAGACGATTTCCCTGGCTGAGGACCGGCGCCAGGGGATTCTTGCGCTACATGCTGCCTACGAGCGGATCTGGAAGGAAACCTTAATTGAGGGAGAGAAGACTGGCGTCTTCGTTCCATATTCCCGTTTTCGACTGAAGGCATTGTTAGGCATGTACTACTACAGCTATCTGTGGATCGACCCGACGTCGACATCTTCCATACGCCAAACGAACGACACCTTCGAGTCCATCTTGGCCGCCGTGAGTACCCGCCCTTAGCCTTGAGCGGTTACGGCGCTTGAGTTCCGAATCGCGTTCCAAAGGTCTTCAAGTCCAGGCCGGCGAGTGTCTCGCGCTTTATAGGCATTGATGGATATCTGCACGTCCCATCGTCCTTCTCCAACCGGCACGAGGTTCCATTCACGGCCCTGCCG
>JAFUCW010000065.1 GCA_017459485.1 Eggerthellaceae bacterium
CAGATAGAACTGCTCAACGTGCTACGGCTGCTGGTCGCGACGCGCACTGTAGGCGTGATCATGTCGCTTCACGAATTGCCGCTAGCCCGCAAGGTCTCCGACTGGATTATCTGCGTGAAGGGCGACTCGATCGTCGCGCAAGGCACTCCGGAGCAGATTTTCACGCCCAAGGTCATCGACGAGCTCTACGATCTGGAGCCTGGCACCTTCGACCCCGTGTCAGGCAATATCGAACTAAGGGAGATCCGTTCCTGAACGGGTTATTCCCTTACCCAGGCAGAACCGCAACGACGGTAGCTACAACCGTAGTATGATGATGCAGGCGAATCCGCGGTGATTTTGCCATTCGGCACGAATGTGCTCGCTGGCAAATCGTCTTTTTGTCACCCTTATGACGCGAAGGAGGCCACCTATGGCAAAGAGAGGAATTCTCACGGGAGTGAGCGTGGGTCCTGGCGACCCCGACTTGCTCACGCTTGCAGCAATCAAGGCCATCGAGGCTGCCGACGTGATCGCAACGCCCAACATTGGGCACAAGCGTCAAACTGCACTCTCCATCGCTCAGGAATACGTGGGCGACAAAGAGCTTCTCGATTGCTCCACTCCCATGGTGCGCGATGCAGCGCAACGTCATGCGGCCTATGCGGAAAATGCCCGCAAAATCTGCGAAGTGCTGGATTCGGGCCGCAACGTCGCCTATCTATGCCTGGGCGACATAGGCGTGTACGCCAGCTACGCCCCCGTGCACGAACAGGTGGTTGCCGCAGGATACGAAGCCCACATCATCCCAGGGGTCACTTCGTTTTCTGCCACTGCCGCCCGCTTGGGAACAGTGCTGTGCGAAGGCAACGAACGGCTGCTCATCACGCCGGTCATGGCTGGAGATGTGGACGAGATACTCGACGTGAAGGCGAACAAGGTCTTCATGAAAAGCTGGAAGGAAGTGCTCGAACTGCGCGACAAGCTCGAGGCACGCGGGCAGCTCGATTGCGCAAGCATGGTAGCCAACTGCGGCCTGCCAGACGAAAAGGTCTTCTTGCACCTGGCCGATGTGACCGAGGACGACGCCGACTACTTCTCCGTTGTCCTCGTGAAGGAGAAGTAACCCAGAAAAAGGCAATCAGAAAACCCGATGTCCCCCGTGGCCGGAGCAGACAGAAAACCCGGCCATGAAGGGGAACCACAGGAAACAAAGGAGAAGCAGAAAGAGAAGGAATGAGACAGTGTGTCAGTGTGTCAAGGGACGGGGGCTTGACACACTGACACACAACAATTTGCCGAACACGATCATGATCGAGCTTGTAGAACTGACAAAACGCTTTGGAGACTTCACTGCGGTGGACCATCTGAACTTGCGCATAGAGACCGGCGAGTTTATGGGCCTGCTCGGTCCCAACGGTGCGGGCAAGACCACCACCATCTCCATGATGTCGACCGTGCTCCTGCCCTCCTCTGGCAACGTGGTCATCGACGGCAAAGTGCTCGACCGAAAGGCAAGCGCAGAGAAACGCAAGCTTTCGGTAATCACGCAGGAGTATTCCATGCGCCAGGACATGACCATGGAAGAGGTCATGGAATACCAGGGACGGCTGTACTACATGCGCAAGCGCGACATCCGCTCCAAGACCGAGGAGCTGTTCGACTTCGCCGGCCTTTCAGACTACCGTCACCGCACGGTAAGGCACCTTTCGGGCGGCATGAAGCGCAAGCTCATGATCTGCCGCGCCCTCATGGTCGAGCCGGAAATCCTGCTTCTTGACGAACCGACCGCCGGCATGGACGCCCTTGCGCGCCGTCAGATGTGGGACTTGCTGCGCAAGCTGCAGAGCGAGCACCTGACCGTGCTTTTGACCACCCACTACATTGACGAAGCCCAGGCGCTGTGCAACCGCGTGGCATTCCTCTATGCCGGCAAGCTCGACGTGGTCGACACGCCTGCCCATCTGATCGAAGAGCTGGGAGCCTTCGCCATCGACTTGATGGAAAACGACAAGCTGACCAGCTTCTACTTCGCCACGCGTGAAGAGGCCATTGAACGCCTGAGCGCTCTGCCCGACGACGCGGTGCTGCGTGCAACCACGCTCGAAGACGTGTTCGTGGAACGCATTGGCCACCGCATCACAAAAAGGTAAGATTCGGGGCGCGCAATGGGCATACTGGCGGTTCTTTGGGAAAAGTGGACGGAGTTCAAACGGGACTTCTACAAGATCACGGTCGCGGCCATGATCAGCCCACTTATGTACCTGCTCGTGTTCGGCCTGGGAATCCAAACCACCTCGCACGGCGAGCCGTACCTGAACTTCCTCATCCCTGGAATCGTGTCGATGGTCACCATGACCGGAAGCTTCGGAGCGGTAGCCCAGAACATGAGCGTCCAGCGGCTCTACGAAAAAGCACTTGACCAGATCATGGTCTCACCGACGCCGCTGTGGCAGTTCATCGTGGGGCAGGTCATAGGCGGGTCGCTGCGCGGCATGTACGCGGCGCTGGTCATCCTGCTGCTTATCTCGCCTATCCGCACCACGCTGCAGTTCACGCCGCTCACGTTCGTCATCTTGTTCTTGAACGGCATGGTGTTCTCCACCATGGCATTGGTGCTGTCGTTCCTTGCGAAAAGCTACACCGACGCGCCGCGCTACAACACCTATTTGATCATGCCAATGTCGTTTCTATGCAACACCTTCTTCTCGACCAGCCAAATGCCCCACGGCATTCGCGAAATCGTGGCAGCACTTCCCCTTTCGCAAACGAGCGAAATGGTGCGTGCCATCGCGGCGGGAAACGCGCCCGACCTCACGGGCATTCTGGTGCTCGGTGCGTACCTGGTCGTTTTCTCCGCCATCTCGTTCGTGTTCATCTACAAGAAGAAGAATCTCTAAGGAGCGCCCATGGGATCGTCCGCCATCCTTGTCACCAGCTTCGGCACATCGGTCGAACAGATGCG
>JAFUCW010000066.1 GCA_017459485.1 Eggerthellaceae bacterium
CGACGACTTGATGGATGCGTTGATGGCGTCATCGCTGGCGTCGATGCGCAAAGTGCCGTCGTTTATCTGGATGTAGGTGCCTTCGATGCACTCAGCGCCTTTCAAGTCGAACGTGCCTCCGTCGACCCAGACAAACGCGTAGCCCTGGATGCAGTTGTCGGTGGTGTCGATGGTGAACGTACCGTCGGAAATGTAGACGTAGCCCAGTTCGTTGTCGTCGTCGTTTTCGGCCTTGATTCCGTCTTCGGCAGAGATAGTGAAGGTGCCTCCCGCTATGCGCACGGAATCGTTGGCGCGCAGACCGCTTCCTGCAGCAGCAGTAAGGGTGTACGTGCCCCCGGTGACTTTCAGGTCGTCTTTGCTTACGATGGCGTGCTCGGTCGAGTCGATGGTCAGGCTGCCGGAGCCGTTAAGGCACAGGTCGTCTTTCGAGAAGATGGCCGCGTCGGTGTTCGTTTCGCCGTCGGCAACGAACGTACCGGTCACTGCCAGTTTGCTGTCGCCCGAAAGCGTGACGAACACCTTGTCGGCGGATTTCACGTAGATGGCAGGGAAGTCGGCATTGGTGATAGACACGTTGTCAAGGACTATCTGGACCTTTGCGGTGTCGGGCGCCTCCACCACGATGGTGGCTTCGCTTGCGCTGCCGCTGATCACGTAGACGCCTTCCTCGGTTATGGTGATGTCCTTGCCATCCGCCAGGCTCATGCTTGTCGCAGAAGAAGTGTCGGCTTCCTGTTGCAGGTCGCGCTCGGTGAAGGCGTCGGCTGCGTTGAGCGTTGCTGTGATGGCAAGGCCGTTGTCGTTTGCCGTGAAGCCCTTGTCGGTCGTCTGGCCGGGCTGCGTATCCATCGCGTTCATGCCGCCCATGCCGCCTTGGTTCTTCTGAGCGGCCTGCGCGCTGCTTGCACTCGCTTGGGCTTGGGTTGCGCTGGAAGCTGCTTCGCCGCTTGCTGAAGAGCCGGCAGAAACGTCGTTTGCGGCAGCAGATGCGGATTCTGCGGCAGAGGCGCTCATCTGGTCAAGGGAGCTGCTTGCGGCGTTGTCCGTGTGTGCGGCGCAGCCGACCATGCCCGCCGCAAGTGCCACGGTAAGCGCCGCAGGTGCGATAAACGTGGTCATTTTTACGTGTTTCATTGTTCTCTTTCCTTTCGCTCGGTTTGCCTTGTTTGCCCTGAGGATAGGAATGCAACCTTAAGGTCACCTTAAACGCGCATGCAAGGTTTAAGCTTCTCTTCAGGTTATACCACGGTGATCACAGAGCAATAAGCGCCAGGTGCATCCAGTGTGTTCTCTAAAGGAAAAGCGCGCAGCCACTGCGTAGGAAAGAGCGAATGAGCCTACTCGTTGTGCAAGGGATAAAAGTGGCGCGGAGCACGCGTGCCCTTCGCTGCACAGGGTTGGTACAATGGGACCATGAACGCCAACGCCAACGAATGCTTCGCCCGTTGTGCAAGCGGGTTCGAACGTGTGGTCGCCCAGGAGCTGAAGGATCTGGGTGCCAAACGCGTGCGTCCGCTTAAGGGCGGCGTTTCGTTTTTCGGCACGGCAGAAGACGCTTACCGTGCATGCCTGTGGAGTCGTGCGGCAACGCGCATCCAGCTTGTCTTGGTCCGTGCGGGCGCCTCCTGTGCGGACGAGCTCTACCGCAACGTGCGCGCCTTTCCCTGGGAAGAGCATGTGGCGGTGGGAGCGACCATTGCGGTGCACGTCCATGGGCAAAACGGGCAGTTGCGCAACACGCAGTTCACAGCGTTGAAGGTGAAAGACGCCCTGTGCGACCGGCTGCGGGATGTGCGCGGGACGCGACCCAGCGTGGATTCGAAAGACCCCGACTTCGCGGTAGACGTCTCCCTTTTCAAGGACCGCGCCACGTTGTACGCGAACTTGAGTGGGGCGTCGCTGCATCGGCGAGGGTATCGCTTGTCCGGCGTGCAAGGGGAAGCCCCGCTGAAAGAAACGCTTGCGGCGGGCATGCTGCTTGCTGCCGGATGGGGCAAGGCGCAGGCGTTGGGGAACCATTCGATCAGGGGCTTTTGCGATCCCATGTGCGGCTCGGGAACGCTGGCGATAGAGGCGGCGCTCATGGCGCTAGACAGGGCTCCCGGGCGGCTGAGAGACCGTTGGGGGTTCGAAGGATGGGCCCAGCACGACCAGGCGCTTTGGGAGCGGCTTTGCGCCGAAGCGGATGCGCGTGCGAATGCGCACGAGGGCGGCATTGCGCCTATCGTGGCTTCCGACAAAGATGCGCGTGCCGTCGACTTGGCGCGGGCGAACGCACAGCGTGCTGGCGTGGCAGATGCTATCAGGTTTTTGGTTGCCGATGCGGCCAGTTTGGGAGGTGCGTTGGCTGCCATGCCCGAACAGGGGCTTATGGCGACCAATCCCCCTTATGGTCAGCGCCTTCTTTCGCGCGGAGAGCTTGCCGGAGTGTACGCGTCGTTGCGTGCGGCTGCGCAAGACCTTCCTTTTGCGTGGGACATGGCCATTATCACCCCGGATGATTCGATCGACGGTGCGCTTGGCGAAACCGCAACGCAGGTCATCGGGTGCTACAACGGACCCATCGAGGCAGGGGTGCGTCTCTATCGGGACCGCAGCGACCGAACGCGGCTTGCTCTTGTGTCGCTGGGGGGACGAGAGACGAGCGTGTCTGTGGCGGAGGCAAACAGCGCGCAGTTCGCCGCACGGCTTCGCAAGGCGGCCAAGGAGCGTGCGAAGTGGGCGCGCAGGGAACAGGTGTCATGCATGCGCCTCTACGACGCCGACTTGCCCGACTATGCACTTTCGGTTGACGTGTACCAAGAACAAGGGACCGATGCAGGAAAGGGGGGTGCACCTCCTTTCGCGGGTGCGTACGTGCGTGTTGCGGAATACCAGGCTCCGGGGCATATCGACCCGCTTCTTGCCGACCGTCGTTTCAACGACGCGCTTGCCATCGTTCCCGCGGTGCTCGACGTGGATCCTTCGCGGGTCTATTCGAAGGTGCGCAAGCGCGCCAAAGGCGGTGGCCAATATCGGGAGGCACGCGGAGATTCGAAAACCGTCATTGTCGAGGAAGCGGGTTTGTCGTTCGAGGTCGATCTGGGTGGATATCTGGACACAGGCTTGTTTTTGGACCATCGCATCACGCGCGGGATGGTGGGGGAGTTGTCGATGGGAGCGCGTTTCCTGAACCTGTTCGCCTATACGGGTGCGGCGAGCGTCCACGCTGCAGCGGGAGGGGCCGCGTCCACTACCACGGTCGACCTTTCCCACACCTACCTTGATTGGGCCCGCCGAAACATGCAGCGAAACGGGTTCGAAGGACCAAACCATCGCTTCGAGCGCGCCGATGTGCGCACCTGGCTGAAACAAGCGGCGGCACAGAGTGCGGTCTACGATCTGGTTTTCTGCGATCCGCCCACGTTCTCCAACTCCAAGGCCACCGAAGACGACTTTGACGTGCAGCGCGACCACGTGGAGTTGCTGAAGTCGATCCTTGGCGTGCTTGCGGCAGGTGGCAAGATCGTGTTCTCGTGCAATTTGCGCTCGTTCAAGCCAGACGAGGAGGCGCTTTTGGGCGCGGGCATGCTGGTGCACGACATCACGCGTGACACCATACCCCACGACTTCGAACGAAGCCCGAAGATCCATTTCTGCTACGAGGTCACCCCGCTTTCGTAGTTCGATTCCAAGGGCCCGATTGTCCCTGCGTGCTGGCTGTGCGTTCTTGCTCATATCGCGCTCTTCTCATACAATGACTAATCACGTAAAAGCCACTTTCTTACAGAGGCGCTAAGGAGCTCTTTTCCACATGGAAATGCCTGTTTGGATGCCGGTGATTCTTTACGCCACCGTTCTGATGGTGTTTCTTGGCACGTATGCATGGCGAAAGATGGACGATGGCATCGGACGTCGTCCTTTCGTGACGCTGGTGTTCCTGGCAGCGCTCATGCTCGTGACCGACTTGGTGTCGCGCTGTTTCATCTATCCCGGGTTTCCTCATTTGGCTGTGGCGGCGGCCACCTACATCACGTTTCTCATGCTACCCGCCATCGGTGCGGAATGGTTCCAATACGTCCGCAGCGTTCTTTCGGCAGAAGAGCGTGCCCGCACGCGCGTTCTCGACGTGGTGGTCAACACGATTGCTTCGATAGGCATCATCGTGCTTATGTCGTCTGTGGTGACCCGATGGGTGTTTTTCTTCGACGCGAGCGGGGCCTACCATCGTGGAGACTTGTTCTATGTGCCGGCGTTCTCGTCGTTTCGTATCGTGATGGCTGGCGAGGTGTTCTTGCTTGTGCGCGTGCATTCGCTCGAACGGCACGAAGTGTCCTCCCTGCTGGCGTTTCCCGTTGCTCCTCTGGTCGGGGGAGCCCTCTCCTTTGTCTTCGACGATATTCCTTGGGTTCCGCTGGGCATTTCCATTTCGATGGTCGTGCTATTCTCGAACATTCTGACGACAGGAATGAACGTCGACTACCTGACGGGTGCGTTCAACCGCAAGCGGCTC
>JAFUCW010000067.1 GCA_017459485.1 Eggerthellaceae bacterium
AAGCGGCGTTCGTCAGAACGCCGCAACAAATAATGTTAAAATATGAGAAATTATTAGATTATTTCGAAAGAGTTACTCATATATGATCAATAACTATGACTTCTTCAAATTGCCTGGAGCCGCGCTCGCTGAAGTGGCTGCTCGCGAAAAAACAGTGCGCAGGAAACGCGGGTACTCGCAGGTGCAACTTGCGGAAAAGGCTGGCGTCAGCCTTGGATCGCTCCGCAGGTTCGAGCAAACAGGCAAAATAGCCTTTGAGTCCCTTGTGTCTATCATGTTTGCGCTTGGCTGCGCCGACGAGCTCGATCGTCTCTTCGCACGACCGGCCTATTCGTCGATTCAGGAGGTGATTGACGATGCCGAAAAAGCCCGTCGGACCCGTTAGGGCATTGTTCGTCTACCTTGCGAACGACCTTGTCGGCACGCTTGCGGAAACGGCCGACGGCGCCATCGCCTTTCAGTACAGCGAATCCTGGTTAAGCGAAGGCTATTCCATAAGCCCTCGCAGCCTGCCCTTGGATAGGACCGTGTTCGTGGCGGACCGACAGCTCTTCGGAGGCCTCTTCGGCGTGTTCAATGACAGCTTGCCGGATGGGTGGGGCGCGTTACTGTTGGACAGGATGCTTGCCTCGCAGGGCGTGGACCCTGCCACTGTTGGTCCGCTTGAGCGACTGTCAATAATGGGAAGCACCGCAAGGGGAGCCCTGCGCTATGCCCCCCAGAGCGACCTCGGCTTCAGTCAGGGCATACATGACCTAGACGAGCTGGCGTCCCACGCTGCAGAGCTTTATGACAATGGGTCCGTGCAGGACCTTGATGCGGTATATGCAGCCGGTGGTTCGTCGGGCGGCGCTCGTCCGAAAGCGTACTACAGCGACAACGAGGGAGCGTGGCTCGTCAAGTTCCCCTCGCGGATAGACCCCCCTGATGTCGGCATGCTCGAGTACGATTACATGACCTGCGCAAAGAACTGCGGCATTCAGGTCCCCGAAGCGAAACTGTTTCCTTCAAGTCGCTGCAGCGGGTATTTCGGCACGAAACGCTTCGACCGAAAGGGAGGCGAGCGCGTGCATATGGTCACCGCTTCGGGCTTACTTGAGGTCTCTCACCGTGTTCCTTCGATAGACTATCGTACGCTGTTTCAGCTATCGTTTTTCCTTACAGGCGCGCAAGACGAAGCCGAACAACTTTTTAGGCGCGCATGTTTCAACGTATTTGCTCATAACCATGACGACCACTCGAACAACTTCTCTTGGCTATGCGAAAAGGGTGTCTGGCGCATGGCGCCCGCATACGATCTAACCTATAGCTCTACGGCTTTCGGGGAACATACGACAACGGTTATGGGAAAAGGCGACCCGACCACAGACGACCTGCTTGCCCTTGCAAAAGATGCAGGACTGCCGGAGAGGCGATCCAAGAGCATAGCCCACGAAGTGGAAACCGCATGCAGGGAACTGCTCCGCCGCCACGGTTTGGCGCACAGAGGCTAAGCACAGCGAAACGATACAACAAACGACGAATAGGGACGCCCAAAGCCGCAGGTCACCCCTCCCAACACCGCAGGTTCCGCCAGGGCGGACCCGGGGAAGACGGCCAGCGAGCGAAGCGAGCGACGCCGCCGGAAGCCGCAGGTCCGGCAGCCCTACGTCGCAGGTCGCCCATGGTGAAGCAGTGAACGCGCATCTGGCGAGTGCGATAGCCCCGCCTTCGGGCCAGTGAACAAGCCCTTTGGCTTGTTCAGTTCCCTTTTACGCGACCGTGAGGGAGCGCCCAGCTCTGCTGGGCAGGTGCGCGCCGCGCCCGAAACAAGGGGCTAGCGTGCCGCCAGATGCGCGCGCAACGTCAGGTCGTATGGTGCGAACTTCCGACGTTCGCCAGAACGTCGGAACGAGAAGGCGCGCAACGTCAGGTCGCCTCATGCGTAAAAGCGCCGTTCGGAAGAACGGCGCAACACGAGTGGTAGGGGCGCAGGGCCTCGAACCCTGAAGCCTTGCGGCGGCGGATTTTAAGTCCGCTGCGTCTGCCAATTCCGCCACGCCCCCATAGGCACGTACATGATAGCAGGTATTCCTGCTATTTGATCGCTGGCTCGTCCCCCGAAATCGAACGCTCGTTGGAAGCAGCATCCAGTATGATGCCTTCAAGGATGTCCGATTCGCTTGCCGTGAACGAAGGAAGTCCCGACAGAGCCAGCACTTCCCGCAGGATAACAAGGCCCGCAACGATCACCGGTGCGCGCTTGGCTTGCAACCCCACCACATGTGCCCGCTCTTCGAGCGGCATTGCGGCAAGCCGATCGAGCACGCGCTCAAGCGTGGCAGCAGAAACTACCTGCCCGTGCACACGCGCAGGGTCGTACGGGTCCAAACCCTGGTCGATAGCCACGACCGAAGTGGGCGTTCCCGCCACGGCGACGTAGCGCTCCGGCGCGAATCCAAGGGAGCCAACCTCGTCGAAGAAACCGGAGAGCTCTTCGCGTGCCCACGAAGCCAAAGAATCAATCTCCTCTGCCAAAGGAGGATCGCTTGGAAGCAAACGCTCGGTGGCGCGTCGGCACCCGATGTTGAACGAATGCGAATGCAGCGGAGCCTCCCCCGCCACGCCAACGATCAGCTCCGTCGAGCCGCCGCCGATATCGGAGACAAGCAGGCGCTCCCCTGCGAAACATGCAGAAGCGCCCTTGAAAGAAAGTTCTGCCTCACGCGACCCTTCGATGACCGAAAGCTTCACGCCAAGTTGCTCCAAGCGCGCCGAAAACATGTCGGCGTTAGAAGCGTCGCGGCTGGCAGAGGTGGCAAGACAGCGCACTTCGACAGGGCATTCGGACGCATAACCTATGACAATCTCCAGGTATTCCTCCACCACCGCGCACACACGATCGATGGCGACCGCCGAAAGCGCCCCTGTCGCGTCTACGCCATCTCCCAGGTTCACGATCTCTGCGCGACGATACAGTTCGCGAAGGCCGCGGTCGCCTACGTCTGCAACCAGCAGGCGGCACGTGACGGTGCCTATGTCGATGGCAGCGTATCTCATGGTTGATCAGTGCGGGGGGCGCAACGCGCCTACCTTTCGTATCCAAACACCTTGTCCAGCACGGGAGAATACCACGTTTCCGGTGCATGGATGTCGTTCATGGTGGTGGTGCGCAGCACCTCTGCAGGTGTAAGCCCATCGTCTTCTGACAGCCCAGCCACAAGGACCGCGTTTTCGCCGTCCTTCACCCATCCGTAATGCTGGCGCGCACGCTCCTCCATGCCTCCGTCCGTCGCAAGCAGGGCAACGTCTTGTCGAAGCGCTTCGTTGCGGGTGGACGCAATTTCGTATTCGAGCTCGGCGCGCGCTTGGTCGCGCACCGCAATGTAATAGTGCTTTACGGGATCGTAAAGAAGCAGGCAGCTTACAACCAGGCAAGCGCACACCAACAAAGCGACACTGCCTTTGCTGTCGAATTTCGGCAACGGGATCGAGAAAGGAAGCGAAAAACCGCTTCCGCTTTTCTCGCGCGCCTGCATTTTGCTCGATTTCTTGTGGCTGGACCCCATTTTGCCTTTGTAGAGCGCCGCGCGCGGTTCGTCTCCCGAAGGAGCATCTTTGGGAACCGCGTCTGCAAACAGACGGTCCGCCTTCATCTTGGCCATGTCGCGTTTGACCTTTTCGATTCGCGACGACTTCGCCTTTGAACGCGGTGGTGCAGTGCGCGTGCGGGAGGTTCGTTCCGCTGATCGAGACTTCGACCGTGACTTCGACCGAGATTCCGACCGAGATTCCGACCGAGATTCCGACCGGGCAGAAGCAGCACGAGAATCCAAACGGCTTGCCGAACGCCTACCCGAAGCAGCACCCGACGGACTCTTGCCGCGTGCAGGAGCCGACCTTTTTGCCTGGCCCTTCGCCTGGCTTTTCGCTCCCGTACGGCCCTTCGTCTGGCCTTTCGCCTGGACCGTCCCCTTGCGGCTTGCCGACTGGCTACGCGTCTTCGACCCACGGGAGGCGCTCGTCTGCGCACGACGAGAAGAGGAGCTGCGAGCTTCCTCGAAGTCTACGATGCGTGCCTGCTTAGCCATGAGATGCGCCCTTGTCGTGTGCACGTGTTGCGTTTTCGGTTCGTTTGTGCTCCGGGGGAAGACCCCAGGGGCTTCTTGCATGATAGCACGTCAAAGACGCAATCGACCCGAGACGTGGCGCAACTGGGGTGTTTTTCTGCACGGTTCCACGAGCGTTCCATAAGCACAGGGGCCGTGTGCTAGAATTTCGCCTGTTGAAATCATTTTCGAAAGGAAGATCATGTCTGGGCATTCAAAGTGGGCCACCACCAAGCATCGCAAGGCAGCGCAGGATGCGAAACGCTCCGCCTTGTTCGGCAAGCTTTCACGCAACATCACGGTTGCCGCTAAAGAAGGCGGGGACCCGAACCCCGAAAACAACGCCTCTTTGGCTGCTGCCGTCGAAAAAGCAAAGGCGAATTCGCTGCCCAAAGACAAGATCAAGGCTGCTATCGACAAGGCGTTCGGATCGGGCAAAGATGCCGCCAATTACGAAACCGTCATCTACGAAGGTTACGGTCCTGCAGGCATTGCCATCTATTGCGAAGCGCTTACCGACAACCGCAACCGTACCGCTGCCGACGTACGTGCCGCATTCACGCACCATGGCGGCAACCTGGGGACAAGCGGATCGGTGGCGTTCCAGTTCGAGCGCAAAGGCCAGGTTATCGTTTCCAAAGAAATCGAAACCGACGACAAGAAGAACCCCGTCAAACCCAACGGTGCCGCCGCCGACGAAGACGAATTCATGATGGCTGCCATGGAAGCTGGCGCCGACGACATCGAAGACGCCGAAGAGGAATGGGTCGTCTGGACTTCGCCCACGGACCTGATGGCCGTGAAAAAGGCGCTGGAAGAGGCGGGCATCGAAACGAAGGGTGCCGAATTCACGATGGAACCCACCAC
>JAFUCW010000068.1 GCA_017459485.1 Eggerthellaceae bacterium
GCTTGAACAGCTCGAGGGCCATGGCAGAAGGCAGACCGCACTGATGCAGCTTCAGCTGCGGACCCACCACGATTACCGAACGGCCAGAGTAGTCCACGCGCTTGCCCAGAAGGTTTTGACGGAAACGGCCCTGCTTGCCCTTGAGCATGTCGGAGAGGCTCTTGAGGGCACGGTTGCCGGGACCGGTGACCGGGCGGCCGCGACGGCCGTTGTCGAACAGGCTGTCGACCGCCTCCTGAAGCATGCGCTTTTCGTTGTGCACGATGATCTCGGGAGCGCCAAGGTCAAGCAGGCGCTTCAAGCGGTTGTTGCGGTTGATCACGCGACGGTAAAGGTCGTTCAGGTCGCTCGTTGCGAAACGACCGCCGTCAAGCTGCACCATGGGACGCAAATCCGGCGGGATAACCGGGATGACGTCGAGGATCATGTCGGTCGGGCGGTTGGACGACTTCAGGAAGGCGTCGACCACCTTCAGGCGCTTCACGGCCTTCGCGCGCTTCTGGCCCTTGCCAGTGGCAATGATCTCGCGGAGCTCTTCGCCGGTTGCCTCGAGGTCGATGGCAGCCAAAAGATCGCGCACCGCTTCGGCGCCCATGCCACCGCGGAAGTACTCGCTGTAGCTCAGGCGCATTTCGCGATAGAGGGCTTCGTCGGCGACGAGCTGCTTGGCCTCGACCTTCATGAACGCATCGAATGCTTCGCTGCGCAGCGCCTTGCGCTCGTTGAACTCCTCGTAGATGTCGGCAAGCTCTGCCTCGACCTGCTCGGGAGTCATGCGCTCTTCGTCTTCGATATCGTCGACGTCTTCATCCTCTTCTGGCACGTAGTCTATGGAAAGGCGGCGGACACTCGCGACCAGTCGATCGCGTTCGGCATCCAGCTCGTCAAGGTCGGCGGCTAACTCGTCGCGAAGCTCGTCCTGGTCTTCGTCGCGCGCTTCCGTGTCGACGAACGTGATGATGGAGCTAGCGAAATAAAGCACCTTCTCCAGGTCCTTCGGCGGAATGTCAAGCAGGTAGCCAAGGCGGCTCGGAGAGCCCTTGAAGTACCAGATGTGACTTACCGGCGCGGCAAGCTCGATATGGCCCATGCGTTCGCGGCGCACCTTGGAACGCGTGACCTCCACGCCGCAGCGTTCGCACACGATGCCCTTAAAGCGGATGCGCTTATACTTGCCGCACGAGCATTCCCAGTCCTTCGTGGGACCGAAGATCTTTTCGCAGAACAAGCCGTCCTTTTCGGGCTTGAGCGTACGGTAGTTGATGGTCTCTGGCTTCTTGACTTCTCCACGCGACCAGCTGCGGATGTCTTCAGCGCTTGCAAGAGAGATGCGCAGCGCGTCGAAGTTGTTCACGTCGAATGCGCTCATTTACTGCTCCTCTCCTCCACCGATGAGTTCGTTTCCGTCGTCGCCGCCCAGCAAGTCGCTTTCGATCATAGAGGCCAGGTCGGCAGCGATGCTGGTAAGGACGTCTTCCTCTTCGGCCTCGGTCTTTGCGGCGTCGGCGGCCAAAGTGGCAATCAGGTCGGACCCTTCGGCATCCTCGTCGATTTCCGCCGTCACGTCGACGGCGCCATCCTGGCCTTCAAGCTCGACGTTGAGGCCAAGCGACTTCATCTCTTTGATAAGCACCTTGAACGACTCGGGCACTTCGGCTGCGGGGAGGGTCTCTCCCTTGACGATGGCCTCGTAGGACTTCACGCGACCGACTGTGTCGTCGGACTTGACGGTAAGGATTTCCTGCAGCACGTTGGAAGCGCCGTAGGCGTAGAGTGCCCAGACTTCCATTTCGCCGAAACGCTGGCCGCCGAACTGCGCCTTTCCGCCCAAGGGTTGCTGCGTGATCAGGCTGTACGGACCGGTGGAATGGGCATGGATCTTGTCGTCGACCAAATGCCCCAGCTTAAGGATGTAGCTTGCGCCAACCGTGATGGGCTCGCGGAAAGGCTCGCCGGTGCGGCCGTCGTAGAGAATCGTCTTGCCCGTGGCGGACAGCTGCGGGACGAATTCGTCGCGCGCTGCGTCGCCGTACTTTTCATGGTTGATGTTGATCAGGTTGCGGTTGGCCTTCAGGATTACGTCGGAAATCTCTTCTTCGGTGGCGCCGTCGAACACGGGACTCGCCACGAACATGGGACCTTCGACCGCCTCGGTTGAATTGGGGTCGTCCGACCAGCCGAACTTTGCCGCCCAACCCAGATGGCATTCGAGCAGCTGCCCGACGTTCATACGGGAAGGCACGCCCAAAGGATTCAGGATGATGTCGATCGGCGTGCCGTCCGCCATGTAGGGCATGTCTTCGACCGGCAGGATGCGGCTGATGACGCCCTTGTTGCCATGACGACCCGAAAGCTTGTCACCCTGCTGGATCTTGCGCTTCTGCGCCACGTACACACGCACAAGTTCGTTGACGCCGGGGGCCAAGTCGTCGCCTTCGGCGCGGCTCTGGCGGGTAATGCCGATAACGCGCCCACCGGATCCGTGCGGCACCGTCAGCGACGTGTCGCGCACTTCGCGCGCCTTTTCACCGAAGATAGCGCGCAGAAGGCGCTCTTCGGCGGTCAGCTCGGTTTCGCCTTTCGGGGTGACCTTGCCCACCAAAACGTCGCCGGGGAACACTTCGGCGCCAATGCGGATGATGCCGTCGGCGTCCAAGTCGGCGATCATGTCCTCGGAAATGTTGGGGATTTCACGGGTGATTTCCTCGGGCCCCAGCTTGGTGTCGCGCGCGTCGATTTCGTATTCGGAAATGTGAATCGACGTGAGCAAGTCTTCGGACACCACGCGTTCGCTGATGATGATAGCGTCCTCGTAGTTGTAGCCTTCCCACGGCATGTAGGCGAGCATCAGGTTCTGGCCAAGCGCGAGCTCTGCGTGGTCGCACGACGGGCCGTCTGCCAGCACATCGCCCGCAGCGACCTTGTCGCCCTTGCGGACGATGGGCTTATGGTTGATGCAGCCGCCTTGGTTGGAACGCTGGAACTTCGGAACCAGGTACTCGTCGTATTCGCCGTCGTCGCGCTGAACGACGATGACTTCGCCGTCGACGTAGTCGACCACGCCCGGATTCTGGGCGATCATGATTTCGCCGGAGTCAACCGCTATGCGGTGCTCGATGCCGGTGCCCACCAGCGGCGCCTGCGGACGCAGCAGCGGCACTGCCTGGCGCTGCATGTTGGACCCCATAAGTGCGCGGTTGGCGTCGTCGTGCTCCAGGAAGGGAATGAGCGACGTAGCCACGGAAACCATCTGGCGCGGGGACACGTCCATGTAGTCGACCTTTTTCACGTCGACTTCGTCCGGGTCGCCGAACTCGCCCTTGGCATTCTTCGTGCGGCAAAGCACGCGGCTCTTCTTCTTGAACTTGCCATTGACGAATTCGCCGAACTGCCTGGTCTCGGGGTCGAACGTCTCGTTCGCCTGGGCGATGATGTGCCTTTCTTCCTCGTCAGCGGTCAGGTAGTCGACTTCGTCGGTGACCTTACCGTCCACGATGCGGCGATACGGCGTTTCGATGAAGCCAAAGCTGTTCACGCGCGCATACGTTGCCAAAGATCCGATCAGGCCGATGTTGGGACCTTCGGGCGTCTCGATCGGGCACATGCGGCCATAATGGGAGGTGTGCACGTCACGCACCTCGAAGCCGGCGCGCTCGCGCGACAGACCGCCAGGACCAAGGGCGGACAGGCGGCGCTTGTGCGTGATGCCTGCGGCCGGGTTGGACTGGTCCATGAACTGGGAAAGCTGGGAAGAGCCGTAGAACTCCTTGATAGCCGCCACGATAGGACGGATGTTGATCAGGCTCTGCGGCGTGATCTCGTCTGGCTCCTGCATGCTCATGCGTTCGCGCACCACACGCTCCATGCGCGAAAGACCGATACGGAACTGGTTCTGGATCAGCTCTCCCACCGTGCGGATGCGGCGGTTGCCGAAATGGTCGATGTCGTCGGTGGTGTAGCCTTCGACGCCGTCGTGCAGCGCGATGATGTAGCGCATGGTCGCAACGATGTCATCGGTGGTAAGCGTGGAAGAGCCCAGCTCGTCGCCTTCCAACTCGAAGCCAAGCTTTTTGTTCACCTTGTAGCGACCCACCGTCGCCAGGTTGTAACGCTGCTGGTTGAAGAACAGGCCATCGAGCAGCGTGCGAGCGGAGTCGATCGTGGGGGGCTCGCCGGGGCGGAAACGCTTGTAGAGCTCAATCAGGCTTTCGTCGCGCGTGGTTGCCGGGTCGCGGTCGAGCGTGCGAAGCACCATTTCGCTGTCGCCCAGGATGTTGATAATCTCTTCGCGGGTTTCACCCAAGCCCAGCGCGCGCACGAGAAGCGTCGCAGGCTGCTTGCGCTTGCGGTCGATGCGGACCGAAAGGATGTCGCGCTTGTCGGTTTCGAACTCGAGCCATGCGCCGCGTCCAGGAATGACCTTCGCGTTGTAGACGATGCGGTCGGAGGTCTTGTCGCGTTCGCTACCGAAGTACACGCCGGGGCTGCGCACCAGCTGGGAAACGACGACGCGCTCCGTGCCATTGATGATGAACGTTCCGCGCGGGGTCATGAGCGGGAAGTCGCCCAAAAACACGTCCTGTTCTTTGATTTCGCCCGTTTCAAGATTGGTGAAACGAACATCGGCGAACAGAGGCGCTTGGTAGGACATGTCCTTTTCCTTGCACTCGTCAACCGAGTACTTGGGGTCGCCGAACTCGTGCGCGCCAATTTCCACGCGCATGTCCTTGCTGTTCGATTCGATGGGACAAATGTCCGCGAATGCCTGCGTCAGGCCCTCATGCGTGAACCATTCGAAACTTTCCTTCTGGATTGCAATCAGGTTCGGCACGTCCATGACGTCGGGAATTTTCGCGAAGCTTCGGCGGCTTCTATAAGTGCTGGTAGAAGCCTGTTTTTTGGTCTTCGCCACGGCTGCTTTCCTCCTATCAGAAAAAGCTCAAACTGCGAAAAAGTCGCAAGGTATCACAATACGCGCGCGCAAAGCCAACGTCAAGAATTTTTTTCTTAAACCGTGTATTTTTGCTGTTGATTTGCCCCACCATCAGGCATTTTTCTATTGTGTTTTTCGCGCATGAAAGCTACGCGCGCAGGAGCGGAACAGAACAGAGCGCCGCTTCTGGATGGCAGAGCGGTAGCGAAAGCAGTGAGTAAGAGCAAGCCGTCACCGTTTCTGAGGGCATGGGGCACCTTCGGAGCAGGCTCCGTACAGCGGGTGGCAGGGTCGTAGGGGCTTCGGTGCGAGGCCGCCACTTCCGATGGCCTCTTCAGGGCAGATGCGCACGAAGAGTAGCGGGCGTTGGGCCCAAATGAACCACCACTGCCTCTGAGGGCATGGGGCGCCTTCAGGGCGGATGCGCACGAAGAGTAGCAGGTCGTCGGGGCCAGGTGGGCCGCCACCTTCGCCGAAGACTTGGGGCGTCTTCAGAGCAGGTGCGCCCGGAGGGTGGCGGGGTCGTTAGGACTAAGGTATGCCGGCGCGATGTCGAAGACGGTCTTGCAGCCTGCGGCTCCTTCCTGGGACAAACGGGCAACCGCACGGGCGTAGGCCACCAACACGCTGGAGGTAAATTCGGGATTAGAGCCCAGCTTCAGCGAGTATTCGATGGTCATAGGCGTGCCAGTAGCGCTGGTGCCAGTGCGCAGAACGAAGCCACCGTGCGGCAAGCCGGCATGATTAGCGTCCAGTTCTTCTTGGGTGATGAAGTTGACGGTCGTGTCGTAGTCGGCGAAGTAGTTGGGCATCTCAACGATCTCGCGCTCGACGGCAGCCGCGTCCGCGCCCTCCTCCAATACGACCCAGCATTCGCGTGTGTGCTTCTCGCGCGTGGTCAACTGGGGCTGTTTGCCCGCACGTACGGCGTCGAGCGCCGCTTCGACGGGAATGGTGTATTGCTTGGCGTCGGCCACGCCTTCGATGCGGCGGATGGCATCGGAATGGCCCTGCGACACGCCCTTGCCCCAGAACGTGTAGTCGGCGCCTTCGGGAAGGATGCAGTTAGCGTAGAGACGGTTGAGGGAAAACAGGCCTGGGTCCCACCCGCAGGAAATGAGCGCCACATGTCCGCCTTCGATTGCGGCAGCGTCGACCGCAGCGAAATGGTCGGGGATATGCGCGTGTGTGTCGAAGCTGTCGACCACATTGTAGAGCCTGGCAAAATGCGGTGTCTGCTCGGGCAGGTCGGTTGCACTGCCGCCGGCGATGACGAGCACATCAAGCGCTTCAGTGCCGGCTTCAAGGTCGGCAGTAGGCTTGACGGGCACGCCGTCCGTGGCAATCTTGACGCTTGAGGGGTCGCGCCGCGTGTAGACGGCGGCAAGCTCCATATCGGCGTTCTGGCGGATTGCCAGTTCGATGCCGCGCCCTAGGTTTCCGTACCCGAGTATGCCAATGCGTGTCATAGTAACCTCCTGCTGTTCGGCCTGTATCTTGCTGTTCAGCCTGTCCGCAACCTGTCCGCTGGCTGGTGCGCGAGCTCACCGCTTTTCGACCGCTCCCGCTGTTCGGCAAAACAAATCACAGGATTGGTTTGCCTCGTGCGCCCCACTTGACTTCGCTTCACACTTATGTCGTGAATCTTATGTCGTGAATCGCGCTTACATGATTCACGAATAACAGTAGTTCAGACATCGGAAAAGTGTGCCCGCGTACCGACCAGCTACTTTCTTCTTGCTAAGAATGATAGCACCCCTACCAAATGGCGGGGTGCTTAGTAACACAGGGTTAACGTACGTGCGGCGCCAAGGCAAAGAAGGACAGAGCCAAACCGGGCATATCAACGGAGCGTAGAGCGCAAACGTATGCAACGCCTTACTCCAGCCCCTTGTTGCGGACGCCGTTTCTGCAAGGGGTGAAACATGGCGAGACCCCTGTTTCACCCCTACTTATCTTACTTCGCGTGCTTGCCGATAGGTGCGGGTGCTGTTTGGCGACGGCGCATGAGGACGGCGCCGGTGACTGCGACAGCCGCAAAGGCGGCGATTGCCATCAGCATGCCGGTGGGTGCCTCGTCACCAGTCTTGGAAGTAGTCGTCGCCGTGGTGCCTGACGTGCGAGGCACAGACGTTCCGGAACCAGATCCGCCCGACGAACCCCCCACAGACACTTTGATGCGCTTCTCGTCGGACTGCAGCGTACGGTTCGGGTCGCCGTTAAACGTCGTCGTAGCAACATTGGGAATCGAAGCAATGTTGCCAGCAGCGTTTAGATAAGGCGATAGATTGGCGCCGTCGCGCACCTTCGCCTGGAACTCGACCACGACGGTCTGCCCGCGCAGCGAAACAGCAGTGGCATCGGCTATGGTCACCGTCAGCTTGTTGTCCTTGATCTCCACCGCGGCGTCGATCACCTGGCCGTCGCATGTAACTTTTACGTTGTCGGCCGTAGAAACAAACTCCAGCACGCTTTCCAGCTGGTCGCTGATCTCGACCAACGTGGCGTCAGGGCTTATCTTCTGCGAAATAGTATACGTGACAACATGGTTGCGCGAGATGAAGCTCGTACTGCTGGAGTCCATGCCCTTAATCGGTCGCTCATCGTCTGTCTTACCAGGGTTCCACTTGGCCGTGTAGGTGACGTTGCCTTCGGCGTCGACGCTGCGGTCCCAGCCGGCGAAGGTATAGCCGTCGCGGGTCGGATCGGCAGGCGCCGCAGGCTCGTCGCTGCCCTCAGAGATGGTGATCTTGTCCTGAATCACCCTGCCATCGTAGTCGACATACTGCACCCAGACGGTCTTCGTCGGGTTCCACTTGGCCGTGTAGGTGACGTTGCCTTCGGCGTCGACGCTGCGATCCCAGCCGGCGAAGGTATAGCCGTCGCGGGTCGGGTCGGCAGGCGCCGCAGGCTCGTCCTCGCC
>JAFUCW010000069.1 GCA_017459485.1 Eggerthellaceae bacterium
ATCCACCCCTTCGCAGACGGCAACGGACGCGCGGGACGCGCGCTTATCCATCTGATCTTCAAGCGGAGGGGTCTTGCCGATCATCTCGTTCCCCCCGTCTCCTTGGTGCTCGCGACACATTCGAAAGACTACATCGCCTACATCAACGGTTTCGCCTTCGACGATGCGGAAGGGGAGGCGGCGGCACGGGCGAAGGTGAACGACTGGGTGTCGTTCTTCGCCGGGTGCTGCAGACAGGCATGTGCCGAGGCGACCGGGTTCGAGGAGGAGATTGCCGCCCTGCGGAAGATTTGGGAAGGAGTGCTCGGGCGCGTCAGGGCGAAGTCTGCCCTGGATGAGATCCTCGGGGTGCTTCCTGGTGCGCCGGTGTTTGACGTAGGCCTTCTGCAGGAGATGACCGGTCGCTCCTTCAGCTCGCTTTCGGCGGCGGTTGAATCCTGCGTTCAAGCGGGCATCATCCGCCAGATTACAACGGGAAACCGCAATAGGGTCTTCGAGGTGCCGGATATCATCGAGGAATACACGCGTCTGGAACGCAGGCTCGCGAGCCCTGTCGGCGACACCGCTATCGCCCCGCCGGTGCGCCCGGTGCCTGCCAAGCAGAAATAAACCGTGTCTCTCAGGGTACACCTGCATGTAACCCCATCGGGCTGTTCCGCCGAGCCCCGCAACCGCAGGCACCTCGAAGGGCCCGGGCAAACCGCCCGGGCCCTTGGCTTTCCACCGTGCATGGTGATATGCGCATCTGCTCGCGGAATGTGCAGGGCTTTGACACCGATGGTGCCCATTCGAACATATACCCGCTCCTCTTGGTGGAGCCTGCAAGAATAACCGGGCTTCCACCTAGCCTTGTCCTAGGATTGCTGATACACTGTTCACACCTTGGAGACAGGAAGCGGGGCGAGAGACCACGTTTGCATTCCCCATCATATGCTACCTTTTCGCGGGCGGGCTCGGCGCCGGGCTGTGCGCGGTTTGCGCATTCACTACGCTGTTTATCCCTGCGCACGAGTTCGTTGTGGGTCCAAGAAAGCAATACCGCCGCATCTTCGTTCCAGGGTTCGTTGCCGCCGCCGGCGCGTTGGTCATCGGCATGCTTTTTCTTCTTTCGGATATGGGACGACCAAGCGCAATCGAGCTCCTCGTCTTAGCTCCGGTCTTCGGGTATCTGAATATCGGTGCTTGGTCGCTGGCTGCCGCGACTGCGGCGTGCATCGGGTTGGCAGCATTCTGGTTCTCGCCATCCCATGCGTGCGCCGGGGCAAAACTCGTTGCTTTGCGGATTGCCACTTGCATCACCTTTGCCATAGGCCTTGTCGTTGCGCTCTACACCGGACTTTTCCTAGCTGCGATGAAAGCAGTGCCCCTCTGGCATGTCGGTCGAAGTTGCCTTACCCCGACGCTCTTCTTGGCGTCCTCGCTATCCTGTGGAGTTGCGGTTTTTAACGCAATGCTCCACCTGAGTGGTGAAGATGCTGTTTTCCGTCCTCTGTGCAGGCTGCTTGCGAAGGCGGACCTGGCGTTGCTTGCAGTGGAGGCGCTCGCTGCGATGGCGTTGTTGGTGCTGGCTGCCAACATCTCCGCCACACCTACCGGGCAAGCCGCAGCTGTTGGTGCCGCCGCACTGATCTCAGGAGCCCAATCGTCACTTTGGTGGGGTGGCTTCGTCGGAGCGGGGTTGTTGCTGGCAGCAGTCTGCGATTTCGCTCTTGCCCGTCAGACGGTTGCCCGCAAACGTTCACGGATACTGCGCGATACAATGATTCCGGCAAGGAGAACGACCGCTGTTGTGCTGATGGTTGCGGTATGCATTGGTGCGTTCTCCATACGCGCTGCATTGGTGATGGCGGGCGTTCATCCCGCGATTTCGATACTCTAATGGAAGGAGACAGGAGATGCAGGAACAAGGCGTCACGAAGACCATCACGTTCGCGCCAGACGAAGGGTCGACGATTCCCCTCTGGGTTCAGCTGCGCAAAAGGATCATCTTCCTCATTTCGTCCGGGTACTTCATCGCGGGCGACCAACTGCCGAAGATTCGCGAACTGGCGGCAGATATCAGCATCAACTTCAATACCGTGAACAAGGCGTATTTGAGTCTCCAATCCGATGGCTATCTGGTTTCCGTCAGAGGGAAGGGCGTCTTCGTATCAGATGCGGTCAGGACGGACGCTCAGGACGGGGCAAGCCAAGTTGACGCATTGCTGGATGATTGCCTTCGGGCGTGCAAGAAACTGGGCCTCAACTACGATGAAGCCGTTTCCCAAATGACCCTGCGTGCCATGAGAATGAAGATGGCGGAGGCGAAACCCCAGCAAGTCCCCGGATTGAACGTCATCAACCTTTTCCCCGATGACCCTTCCGAGAAGGAGGTGCGCCATGCATGAGCGGCAGTTTCGCGGTCAGACCATCGCTGGCAAAACCGAAACGAAGAACCCGAACAAACGCTTCCCAATGGTGACCGAGGCATCGGAGTTGGGCCGAATCGATGCCGGAGCCATCACGGAATCCGGCGAGCGTGCATCGTCTCTCGGGCTGTTCCTGTTCAGCACCTTGGTCTTCGTCGTGGTTCTCGGGGCGGCAGCGGGAGGAATGTATGCTGTCAGCGGGCAATTCAGTCTTCTGACGGCACTTGCGAGTTTTGCAGCGGCAGTGTTGGTGACCATGTCAGTGCATGTGGCCCAGCAGTGGGAACGTGTGGTGGTGCTGCGGCTTGGCAAAGTGAACCGTGTTTGCGGGCCAGGTCTGTTCTGGACCATCCCGTTCTTCGAGTCAAATACGATTCGAGTGGACTGCCGTACCCGTTCGACGACCTTTGGTGCGGAGGAGACCTTGAGCGCCGACTTGGTCCCGCTGACCGTCAACGCCGTGCTTCTTTGGATGGTCTATGATGCGAAGGCGGCCTGCACTGAGGTGGCGGACTTTTCCCGTACGGTCCAACTCGTGGCCCAGGCCGCTCTGCGGGATGCCATCGGCCGCTTGACCGCAACTGAAGTGGCAATCCGTCGTGAGCAACTTGATGAAGACCTTAAGCAAACCCTTGAAGAAGAGGCATCCCAGTGGGGTATTTCCATTCTGCAGGTCAAGGTCCGGGACATTCTCATCCCCGCAGGACTTCAGAATGTGATGAGTTTGGAGGCTCAAGCGGAACAGCGCCGCAAAGCCCGTTTGACGCTCATGGAAACCGAGCAGGACATCTCCTCGATGATTGAGGATGCAGCAGCTGTGTATGGCAGTCCCGATGCGACGCTGAAACTCAGGCAAATGCTTCTTTTGAGCGAAGTCGTGCAGGAAACCGGAAGCGCCGTGGTGGTTCCGTCAAGTTTCAGCGAGGGCTTCGGGGATATCTTCGGCGGAGAAGCAAAGGTTGTCCTCGGTAACTAGAGGACGGGAATCGAGGGAAACAATCGGTGGCAGGATGACGGGCAGCTATCAGCCCGGGAATCGCTTATCTTCGGTTTCTGGAAAACAGCCATAATAATCCTAGGATTATTCTACAAGTAGGATAGGCTATCCTAGGATTGCATCTTGTAATCCTAGGATTGTTCTGTGTATAGTGTCAGTAGCAGGATCCAATCAACCCTGCAGTGTTCCACAGTATTGCCGCTTATGGGGCAGACCTCGGCCAAGGCTTCTCCATAAACAAACCAAGAGAGGTGGAGTATGCAAAAAGAAGAAAGAAAAATCAGTCGCCGTGGTTTTCTGGCGACAAGCGCAGCAGTAGTCGGTGGAGCGGCTGCTCTCAGCGCTCTCGGCTGCAAGAAAGAGGAGCCGCTGCCGACACCCACGCCGGCGCCGGTCACGCCGCCTGAAGAGTCCTACTACATCGGCACCTGCCGTGGCAACTGCGGTGGCAAGTGCGCGCTGAAGGCGACTGTCCGAGAAGGCAAAATCGTGAGCACCATGCCGCTGACTTTCGACCGCCAGTACGAGGGCGTTCAGCACGGCTGCATGAAAGGCGTCACCAACCCGCTGCGCATCTATGGAACCAATCGTCTCTACTACCCCATGAAGCTGGTGGGCGAGCGCGGCAGCGGAAAGTGGGAGAGAATCA
>JAFUCW010000070.1 GCA_017459485.1 Eggerthellaceae bacterium
CATGCCCGAAGCGGGCATGGCGGTAGACGTGGGCGAAGCGCTCGAGATTGCCCACCAAAAAGGCTACCCGGTCATGGTGCGACCCAGTTACGTGCAGGGCGGCCGCGGCATCGAAGTGGTCTACGACGACGAAAACCTGCGTGCCTACATGGCCGCCGCCGTGGGCGTAACGCCCGACCGGCCCATCCTGATCGACCGGTTCCTGAACCATGCGCTCGAGTGCGAAGCGGACGCCATCTGCGACGGGACGCTGGCATACGTGCCTGCCGTCATGGAGCACGTGGAACTGGCTGGCGTCCATTCGGGCGACAGCGCCGCCATCCTGCCCTCTTTCACCATCTCCGATGCGCACCTGGCGACCATCAAAGAATACACGCGCCTGATTGCCGAGGCCATGCACGTGCGCGGCCTGATGAACATCCAGTACGCGATCGAAGGCGACACGGTCTACGTGCTTGAAGCCAACCCGCGTGCCAGCCGCACGGTGCCGCTGGTGTCCAAGGTCTGCGGAATCCAGATGGTGCAAGTCGCCACCGACGTGATTACGCTGCCGCTGACAGGACGCACAAGCCCCGTGGCTGGCCTAGGCGAAGTGTCTTACGCGCATTACGGCGTGAAAGAGGCCGTCTTCCCCTTCAACATGTTCCCCGAAGTGGATCCAGTCCTTGGTCCGGAGATGCGCTCCACAGGCGAAGTGCTGGGGCTGGCCGACACGTTCGGCGAAGCGTTCTACAAGAGCCAGGAAGCCACCCAGACGCCCCTACCGCTTTCCGGCACGGTCATCATTTCGGTGAGCGACATGGACAAATGCGACTTGGTCGAAATGGGCAAGCTGTTCGTGGAGGCCGGGTTCGAAATTGTTGCCACGAAGGGCACGCGCGATTACCTGGTAAACGCAGGGGTGCCTGCCACGCTTACGCTGAAAAGCTCCGAAGGCCGGCCGAACCTGATCGACTTGATGACCAACGGCGAAGTGGACTTGGTGGTGAACACGCCTTCCACGACCACGAAGTCGGCCAACGATGGGAGCCTGCTGCGCCACACTGCCATCAAGGCGCATATCCCCTACATGACCACAGTGGCAGCGGGCAAGGCGGCCGCGCTTGGCATCCTGGAGATGCAAAAGCACGACGGCAAAGCCAGCCCCATCCGCAGCCTGCAAGAGATTCATAGCTCGATTGTCCGCTGATCATCGTAGGAGCGATGTTCCTGCTTGCGGCGCTCTTGCGAGCGCCGCTTTTTTAGTGCGACCGAAATGCTGTGGGGTGCGGTGATGCGGGATACGCACATTAGACGCCGGTGGTCTTTTCCTAAGAATATACTCGATGCACAATAACGGCCCATCGCGATGATGGGCCGTTGCGCTCTCTGAGTCTGTTGCCTTGGATGCTACTTGACGACTTCGATGGGGCCTTCCGAGTTCTTGCGGATGGAAGCAATGCCGTTCAGACAGCTTTTCTTTGCTTTGTAGCCTTCACCCGAGCAAATGACCTGCCCATTCGCGGCCTTCAAGCGGAAACGGAATTCACC
>JAFUCW010000071.1 GCA_017459485.1 Eggerthellaceae bacterium
GCTTAATGCCTGATCAAGCTGGTTGTTTCCCTCAAGCTCCCGCTGGCTTGAGCGCCCTTGCTCGAAGGTGGTCATCGTCGTGTTTTCAAGTGCATGGGCACCTGTTTCGGTACGAATGTTGGCTATCCGACGCTGCCTGAAAGAGGATAGTTCATACTGCGACTGGAAGAAGGACAATGCGGCGAAGTCCGCCTCTTCGGACGGCACTGTGCACACCTTCAGCACGCCACGCTCGGCTTCAGAGGAGCCTTTGTAGCGCACTTCCCACCAATGCTTTTCCGCTGCTGCCATACAAAACGTCTGGCCATAGCCGCTTTGGGCAAATCCCTCTTCGATCTTCAGCGCGAACCCTGGCTGTGGCCCTCCAAACCCCACGTCTGCCATGTACAGACCATCATCGAAGCGCACAATGGACACGCGGTGAGTGATTGCAGGATGTGGGTCAGGGCGCAGGAGCACGCGGGCCATGCCCGGCCACACGTCGAACCCCAGGTCGCGTAGAAGCGCAGCGAACAGCCCGTTCAGCTCGAAGCAGTACCCGCCGCGTCTGCGTACGACCACTTTGTCGAACAGGTCCGGCACTGCAAGCGAAGGGACGGCGTGCTTGTCGAACACGTCTAGGTTTTCGAACGGCACATGGGTCTGATGGGCATACACGAGTTCATCGAGGTATGCGCGCGTTGGCTCTTTCGCAGCCGCCACGCCTATGCGGTCCAAATAGGACCTAACATCGGGAATGCTCAAGTATGCGCCGTCATTCATGGTCCTGTCCCATCTTTCCGTCGAACCCCTCGTACCTTCGTGCGGCAAGCGCGTTGCTACGCACGGTAGAAAAGCTATCCCTTCGCGGCAGTCGGCACATCCAGTTCCCGCAGAGGGAAACCGCCGTCATCTGCTTTTGCGCAAACCAGGTGCAGATCGGTGATGAGCTGCATCCGCACGGAGGGGTCATCAAGGTCCAGGCCAAGTATTTTATCTATGTTTACTAGCCTGTTCTTGAGCGTGTTGCGGTGGATGTAGAGCACTTCTGCCGTCCTGACTGTATTGCGCTCCAGAAGCAGCCATGTGTAAAGCGTAAGGCAATACTCGGTGCCATGGGCGTTGTCGTAATCGACAAGCCTCTCAACGAAAGAGTGCATTGGCGCCGTCTCTTGCGCACAGTAGGAAATGTAGTCCAGAAAATAGTTGCTGAATTGGAGCAGGCCGGTTATCACGCTGTTTTTCTGGGCGTAGTTGCTCAAGAACTCCGTTTGTAAGTATGCTGCGCGTATGTGGTCGAACTTCGAAAAAGGGTTGCTCAGCATAACCGTCGTGTTGAAATCGCGCGCCAGACCGGCAAGACGAATGCACACACGTTCAGCCTGAGACGTGAACCGATTGAACACCGCTACGATATTTCCCTGGTACGTGAAGCTGTTCACGTCGTCTCCAGCTCCGTTTACAAGAAGCTTGATGTGGTTGGCAATGGCCGCGTCCTCTTCCCTCAGCGTAATGAGAGCTAGTGCATAGTCGCCCACATATGACCAGTTCAGGGCATGAAGCTGGTCGGTCATAAGAGAAACCGAAGACAAATTGCCCTCGATGACGTCGATGATGAAATGCGAACTGTACAGCGAGCTTGCCTCAAGGTAGTTAGAGTCTCCGTAGAGCGCTGTTGCCACGATGTTGCCGATGTGCTCTGCCACCTCGAAGTCGCGCGCGTCGAGCTCGCGGTACAGGCCTATGATGAAGAAATTGCCGTAGTGCCTGCCCTCCTTGCGGATGGCTTTGCTCACGAAGGGAATGTCGCCGAAGACAGGACGCCTTTCGCAGAGCACGACTTCGTCCCTGTCGCGGTAGGTTCCCATGTCGTCGGCGTCGATGATGCCCTGGTACACATGATAGGGCAGGTAGGCGAATTTCATCTGGTATGA
>JAFUCW010000001.1 GCA_017459485.1 Eggerthellaceae bacterium
ACATGATCGAAGGACGTAAGGCGGCACCCGCCGAATTGGGCGACGTGGTCGTTTTGGGCCTTGGCATTTCGGGGAAGGCGGTCACGCGCTCTTTGATCGACCATCTTGGAAGCAGGGTGCGCACCCTTACGGTGTATGCGGGAGCGTCGCGGCCCGACTCCCTTACGTTCGGCGAAGAATGCCGGGCGTCGGGAGCGCGTGTGGTTTTCGACTCCGAAGACGTTCAGGGGCGTTTCGACCTGGCAATCGCAAGTCCTGGCATCTCCCAGCTCGCGACGTTCTATACGAATGCGGCGAAATGCTCTGCCGAGGTTGTCAGCGAAGTCGAGTTCGCATGGCGCGAAAGCGCCTCGCATTCCCGTTGGGTCGCCATTACCGGCACCAATGGCAAGACGACGACCACGTCTCTTGCGGCGCACGTGCTCAAGGCGTGTGGTTTCGCTGCGAACGCTGTGGGCAACATCGGCGACACTTGCATCAGCGCGGTGGAGGCGGGCGCGACTGACGCCTATGTGGCCGAGGTGTCTTCCTACCAGCTGGCATCCACGCGGCTTTTTGCGCCTGACGTTGCGGTGTTGCTCAACATCACTCCCGACCATCTTGCATGGCATGGATCGTTCGAGGCCTATTCCGAAGCGAAGGGCAAGGTCTTCGCCAACTTGAGCTCGGTGCCAAGCTCGTGCGCCATCGTGGATGCGACGGGCGAGATCTGCCGCACGTATGTGCGCGCGTTGCGCGAAAGCGGGCATTGTGCAGTCGTTCCCCTTGGCACTTCCGAAGGGATTGGCGGTGACATGAGGGCTGCTTGCGGCAGCGCCAACGCTGCGTTTTTACGCGATGACGGCATGCTCGTGGTCGCCCTTGACGGAATCGAACACGAGCTGCTGCGTGCAGACGAGCTGCTCATCGAAGGGCCTCACAATGTCTCCAATGCGCTGGCTGCCTCTGCGTGCGCCTTGCGCTTGGGGGCATCTGTCGACGGCGTGCGCGAGGGGCTGCGTTCGTTCGCTCCTCTCGAGCACAGGCTCGAACCGTGCGGCGCAGTGGATGGGGTGGAGTGCTACAACGACTCCAAGGCGACCAACGTCGACTCCGTGCTCGTGGCGCTGCGCGCGCTTGCGTCGAGGCGTCCGATCGTGCTGCTCGGTGGCGACGACAAGGGGACGGACCTGGAGGAACTGGCGAAGCAGGTCGGCTCCTCTTGTTCGCATGCCGTGTGTTTCGGGGCAGCAGGTCCTCGTTTCGCCCATGCGCTCGAATCCGCGTCGGTTCCGTGCGAACGGGCGGAGAACATGGAACAGGCTTTCGATGCGGCTTTGCGCTCTGCAAGGCCTGGCGACACCATTCTGCTTTCGCCTGCGTGCGCCTCTTTCGACGAATTCGACAACTTCGAGCAACGAGGCCGTGTGTTCAAGCAGCTTGTGAAGAAGCGGCAAGGATAGGCGTTTCATGGCACGCGCACACACAGCAGAAACGTCCCCGCGCACCTCCATCTTCTCTGGTTCGGCCGACACGGCGGGGCCTCGTCTCGCATTGGTTGTGGCCGTGTTCTTCCTTTGCGTAATGGGACTGGTCATGGTTTTTTCCGCCTCTTCGGTCGAGGCGCTTTCTGAAGGAACGGTCGCATTTTCGTATTTCGCGCGTCAGGCTGTCGCCATGTCGTTGGGGGTCGTGCTTTGCGCGCTGCTTGCCGTGAAGGTTCCCTACGAGGTTTGGTTGGGTCGGTGGCTCGACTTCTTTTGGGTCGGCGCGATCGTCTTGCTCCTGCTCACGGCTCTTATAGGCACGGTGGGTTTGGGGGCTCAGCGCTGGCTTACGCTCGGCGGCATCACAGGCCAGCCTTCCGAGCTTGCAAAAGTGGCTTTCGTTCTCATGGGTGCGCGCATCATGTACAACGCGCGCGTGAAGGAAATGGACTTCTCCCGATTCACGTTGCAGATGCTTCTGCTTGTGGGCCTTCCCCTTGTGATCCTCTATTTCACCCAGTCCGACCTGGGAACCACACTGATCTGTTTGGTGGGCATACTTGCCGTGGTCTTTCTTTCCGGGGCGAACCTTTTCGTTGTCGCTGGGCTGGTCGCCGGCCTGCTCGTTTTCGCGTTGGCGGCCGTCATGCTGCGCGGGTACCGTTCCGACCGCATGTCGTTTCTCGATCCCGAAGCGGACTACTACGGCTCGGGATACCAACTTGTGCGCTCGTTTTACGCGTTTGGCGAAGGGGGTCTGTTTGGCGTAGGATTGGGCAACTCGTCTGAAAAGTACCTCTACCTTCCCGAAGCAGAGACCGACTTCATTTTCGCCATCGTGGGCGAAGAGTTGGGGCTTGTCGGTGCCGTTGCCGTGGTTGTGGCCTTCCTTGTGGTGCTTTGGGCGGGGTTGCGCATCGCTCGCAACG
>JAFUCW010000072.1 GCA_017459485.1 Eggerthellaceae bacterium
CCGTTTGATCCTGCATGATCTTCGCCGAACGCTCCGGGAAATCGGGATGGAAGACGTCCTGGTCCGGAAACACAGGCAGCTGGCCATTCGCAAGCGGAGGACGCTGTTATCGTATGAGTGTGCGCCGGGATGACCGAATCTGCGGAGCCACCTGTAGATCCTGCAGCGTACTTTGTGCCCGCCGCCAGAAGAAACTGGTCTTTGAGCTGTACCCATGTGCCGCCGAAGATGATGGCGGGGTTCGCCGAGTTCACGCTCATGTAGATGGAGCCCACAGGGTAGACGAGATTGCCCACGGTCTTGGCGTCCAGAACTTTCTCAACTGCCTCCTCAATGTCGCTTCGCACCTGCTCTCCCTTGGCGATGGATGTTTTGAGTTCGTGTCCTTGGTCGTCGCGCTCTTGATCGTGCTGGATAGCGTGGTGTTCGTGCTCGTAGCCTGCGTGATCAGGGACTGCGCGTTGTTCACCGCATCGATTGCTGCTTGGCTTTTCGATATCATCGCGTCCCTTGCGTTTATGACCTCCGTTTTTAGGGCAGAGTAGCAGCCAAAATCAAAAATGACTTAGAAAAGCAAAACATTAGGACAGATAAGTATTTTTGTACGCGTTGCGGTGCAACTTTAGAGGATCATGAAGGATTCAATCCCGAGGCAGCAAGCTGGATCTGCAAGAAATGCGGCCAACAGCTGACAGGCGACAATCTCAAAAGTGACGTCTGCGGTGATGTCGTTTGGTACTGCGATGGATGTGGAGCAGTACTCAACCGAGCAACTTGCCGAGGCATGCGCTTACTACCTCCAGGCCGCTTCCTTGCTCGCCCCCGAAGTGCCGCGCACCGAAGATGGCGAAATGGTTGCACAGGATTTCTTCGAGCTTGCACGCATTGCGGGGGGCTCCTACGCCAACATCTCTGGCACTTACCCCGTCTTCGAAGGATCGACCGCTCCCGTGAAAGCGCTCCTTTTGGCGGGAGAGCCGCTTTTGGCAAGCGGACACGTGGGCATCTTCTTCTCGCCCACAGCCGAATCGAGCGTGCCGCTGAACTGCGCCCCTGCCGAAATGCCGTTCACCATGTGCCATGAAGCCGCCCATCGACTGGGTTTGGCCAGCGAAGAAGAGGCCAACTTCGCAGCCATACTCGCAAGCACCGCTAGCGACGACGTCCGTTTCCAGTACGCAGGCTACTACCTGGCGTTCTGCTACTGCCACAATGCATTGTCCGACGAGAGCCCCGAGCTGGCGCAGGCCGTCTACGATTGGGCGGGACAGACCAGTTTCGCAGAAGGAGCGAACCTTGTTGCGAGCGACCGATATGCAACGTATTTGCACTACTTGCCCTACGAAGGCCCCGCCAAGGAAACGGGAGAGCAGGTAAACGACACGTACCTGAAAACGTTCGGTGAAGAATCCGGCGTGAAATCCTACGGCATGGTGGTTGACTACCTGATTGCCTGGCACAACCAATCATAGCGGACAAGAGCAGGCGGGAAATCCCAGCAAGCTGGGATGCCACGAACCGGAAGCAGGCGGAGAAGCAGAGTTTCCCGTTGCCGCGATTTCGCTCACGCCAAAACAGTCTGGTTGCTTGCGGACGCCTTCCCCGCTTCTGAAAGGGGCATCCTATCGGGACTTGAACACCGTTTTCGCGAGGATGACGGCAAGCGTGACGTCAAGCGCAAGTTCCAACGCCGCCAGTCCAAGAAGAAAAGCGGTTGGCCTGTCGTTGGCGTCGAGCAGCACTCTCTCGTCGGCAATGGTTCCGTCCCTGTGCGTTCCCACAAGTTTCAGCATTGTGCGCCCTCCTTCTCTCAGCAGCTTCCATGCGAATGGAGCAAAGCGGGTTTCCCCACGTTGTTCTGCACAACGGTTTCCGCTCCATGCAATCCGATCGTCTCGTTATTCTACGGGTAGGCAGACGATAAAGCTATAGGCGGCAGTTTTCACGCCCAATGAGATGCCGGCGGGCGCACTGGTGGCACCCGCCGGCCTTGTCTCGGTATTCGCCCTCTCGCTTACACGGTCTCTTCGCGAACGGCAAGCTCTTCCATCTTGTCGAACCACTCGGCACCTAAGCCGGTCGAGCCCAGCGTGGCGCGCAGGGCGGCTTTCGCCGCGTCGTCGATTTCGGGACGTGCGGTGTTGTAGGCATCGAAGAGGCGCTGCATCTCCTTGTAGATGCTGTTGCGGAAGTCCTCGGGATCCTTCGACGTGCGAGACCCGATGTGCGGGTTGTACAGGATGCCGAAGTTGTCGAGCGTGGAATCGCTGGTCACGAAGTCGCCGGTCTGTCCGAGCTCGATGATCTCTTCAACGTTGAGGGCCTCTTCGTCCACCTCGAAGGGCGTGAACACGAACTTAACCTGGCGGATTATCTCGAAGTCGACGATCATCTTCTCGAATGAAGTGGCGTTGACGCTGTCCATGACGCCGCCCGCTTCCATGACGATGTTGATGCCGTGCTTCTGCGCCGAGAAGAACGTGAGCATGGATTCGTAGCCCGCCTGCGCGTTGATGTGCGACGCGTCGGTCTGGCATCCGCCGCCGCGGCTGGGAATGTGGTAGAACTTGCCCATGGCGGCAGAGAAGCCCTGCATCATGGTGCCTTCGGGCGCCGCGCAGGCGAAGCTCACGCCACCGCGCAGGTCCGCAGCCGTGGACTGGATGCCCAGCACCACCGGGGTGCCAGGGTTGATCATCTGCGCGAGGCAGATGCCCGCCAGGCTTTCGGCTATGCCGGAGACGATGGTGCCCGCCATGGTGATCGATCCAGTGCCGCCGAGCATGGCAGCCGGGCACAGGATGGCGGCCTGGCCGTATTCCGCGAGCAGCATGAGGTTGTCGAGCATGCGGTCGTCCAAGGAAAGCGGGGACACCGTGTTGATCAGCGAGATGCAGCGCGGCTTCGCGGAGAATTCCTCCTTGCCGCCGAAGAACTCGGCCAACCCCGCGAGCATGACTTCCATTTCCTCCTTGTAGCCGGTGGGAAGCAGGATCACCTTGTCGGAGCACATGAGGTCGGCGTAGAGCATGGCGATGGACGCGTAGTCCTGGGGAACGTCGCCCGGCTGAACGATAATGCCGCCGTTGATGTCGTAGTTGTCTTCAGCCTGCACGAGCTTGATGGCTCGGATGGAGTCCTCGATTGTGCCACTGCGGCGGTTGCCGTCCCAGTCGTCCACGAAGGCGCAGCCGTAGGACGGGGCCGCGTTGGTCACGCCACCCCCCATGATCACGTCGTGCTTCGGGTTACGGGCGTAGAGGGTGAAGGTCTCGGGCGCCTTGCCCACCCATTCCATAACCTGCTCTTCGGTGAAGAATGCGACGGAGCCTTCGGTGCGGATGCCGTTGTCCGCCAGAATCTGGAGGGCTTTTTCGTTGTGGATGGCCACTCCTGCCTCTTCCATGACCTTCATGGCTGCTTCGTGGATGATCTGCTCGCGGGTCTTCTCGGACATGATGGTTTCCTTTCTCTCAAGAATTAGCGTGTTGTGAACAGGGAGCGCGTGAACAGGAGTTGGAGGTTTGCTCACGCGCGCAAACTTGCTGCCGGCTAGCGGCCGCGGACTCCCAGGCCGCAGTCCTCGCGCAGGTAGCGGATGGATTCCTCGCACGCCGCCCATTCGCGCTCGCGGGCGGATTCAATCGGCTCCTCCAGGCTGGTGAACGCGATCTCGTTCTCCAGGATGATCTTCTCCATGGGCGACTGCTCGCGGATCTGGGCGATCATCTTCGGGCAGTCCATGGAGCCCTGACCGTGCGCCGCGCCGATGTCGTGCACGCCAAGCGGATCGACGATGATGATGTCGTCGCTGAAGTGGCAGCAGTAGGCGCGCGGCAGCATGCGCTCCATGGCGTAGTAGGGGTTCTCGATCACCTGCAGGGGGTTCATGGTGTCCACGCAGGTGCCGATAAGGGGATGGTTCAGGCGCTCGACGATCCACATGATCTCGTCGGCGAAGGTGTCGGTGTGGTTCTCGATGGCGATCTGCATTCCGTACTCTTCGATCTTCGGCAGCGCGGCGGCGAACTCGTCGTAGCGGTCGGCCATCTGGCGCATGACGTCCGGATGCATGCACGATCCGTACAGCTCGCGCGGGCGGATGATGTCGAGGGAGAACTTCACCAGTTCGGCACCAAGCTCGTGTCCGATATGCAGCGCCTCTTCCACCGTGCAGTTCACGCGCGAGTCGCTGCCGGCCTTGAACGAGCTGTTGAATTCCAGGAACAGGCCGTGCTTATCTGCTGCGTCGCGCACGGCGTGCAGATGGTCGTCGCCGAAGGGGTCGTCCACGCCATTGGCAAGCAGGTCGACCTTGGTGATCTGCAGGCCGTCAAGCTGCCACTTCTCGCACTGCTCCATCAGCTCGAACAGCGTCATGACCTGCTCGAAGTAGTAGTCCTTGCCAAACCCCCAGCTTTCTCCGAAGCCGAAGAAGTGCAGTGTGTAGGTGTGCATGCCAAGGCGCATGGGACGCTGGCGGTTCTCGGTGGTCATTGCATTCACGTTCATGGTTTTCCTTTCCTTCGTATCGTTTAGCTTCTTGCTTGAGTGTTCGGAATTGTCCTCACGAGAGACAAATGCCTCGTTCGCGCATTCTCTTAGGCGGCTTCGCTTTCGCCTTCACCTTCAGCCGCATTGCGCGCTGCAAGCTTTTGCGAGTAGCGGTAGGTGATGAAGGCCACCACGATGCCCGCGATGCCGCACACCACCGTGTAGATCCAGATGTAGTCGTAGCCAGCCGTGCCGTATGCATCCAGCCAACCGCCGGCCAGCGCCGCGAAGTACACGTCGGGCAGGTAGCACAGCATGGAAATGATGCCGGTGGCGATGCCCGTCATGGCCAGTGGGATGCCCACTTCGGACAGAGTGGCGAAGTAGATGCCGCGCATGCCGGAGTAGACGATGGCGAACGCAAAGGAAATGGCCAGGCAGAGCACGAACATGCTCTTGGTCACGATGAGCAGAACGCACAGCACGGTCGCGATGATCAGGTAGATGCCAAGCGTCTTGGACTTGGAGCCCAGTTTGTCGGACACGAAGCCGATGGCGAAGGTCATGATGGCTGCGATGATGTAGTTGCGGATAATAGCGTAGGTTGATGCCGTCGTCTCGTCCACGCCGAGCTCGTCGACCGTGTAGGCGCCCAGATAGCCGTTGCCAGCAGTAGTGAAGCTGAAGCAGCAGAAGATGAGGACGGCGATCATCCAAGTTCCCGGAAGCTTGAGGACCTTCACCACGTTGCCCATGCTGAAGGGTTCCTGCACGGCGTCCTCGTCCTCTTCGGCGCCTTGCACGTCGGCAGGCACGAAGAAGAACACGAGCGCCGAGAACACGAGGAACAGCGCGCCGGACACCCACAGCAGGTTGCGCCAGGCTTCGCCGAGCGCCTGCGGGTCAAGCGATCCGTCGCCGAGCAC
>JAFUCW010000073.1 GCA_017459485.1 Eggerthellaceae bacterium
AGCAACCACCGCGAGGAGCTGCAACACGAGCGTGCTGGTCAACACAGCATCAGGGCTAACGATCAATGGCGTCTGTGTTTCACATGGACACCCGAAGGAGCGAAGGGAGTGGAGTTCTGTGACTACCACTAACAGCTACATATCCACGCCGGGCGAGATTCTGCTCGAGGAGTTCCTGGTTCCGATGGGCATTTCCCAGTACCGCCTCGCGAAGGCCATCCATAAGCCCCAGTCCGCGATTTCCGACATCGTCCACGGACGCCGGGCCATCAGCACCGAGATGGCTCTGCTTTTGGGCAGGGCGCTTGGCACAACCCCGGAATTCTGGCTCAACCTGGAAAAGACCTACCAGCTGAAAACGTTCAACGAGGAATCTCTTCCGCAGGTGCTGGTGCTAGCTTAGTGAAACGCTAGTGAAGATTAGGCAGCCAAAAGGACACTTCGCGACAGACCTGCTTCTACGCGCCATGCGTTGACCAGCCGTTTGCCATAGCCTAGAAGCCAAAGTGTATAGCCGCGCATAGTTGCGACTGCTGACACGGAAGAGGCCACAAGTACAAATCTTGTAACGCCCACCACTTACAACAGCCCTTCACCTGCGATAACTGGGTGAGGGTTTTTGCTATCCAGGGTCTGTATCCCAAATGTATCCCAAAATGTATCCCAGATTTCAAGAAGCTGCATTCAGAGTTGATCTGGGGGCTGGGGGCCTGACGCAGGAAAAGTCGGGGTGTTTTTCTCCTCACTCCGTCAACAAAACGAACGATTGCTCTACACCCTCCGCAACCACCGCGACACTACGTGTATCGACACCAAATCTGTCAATTAACCTGCCAACTAATCAACGTGCAACCAAACGTCCCTTTCGCTTGCTCATCGTCGCGGAAAACCGTAAAACCCATTGTGACGTGCGGTAATTCTCGAAATTGCGAGACAAAAGAGCATCCATTGGCGTATAAGATACTAGTCGGTTCGGCTCGGTGTGGAGTCGGACGGCGGTGAATCGAACGGAAGGACGCGTTATGAACATCGACGATATGAACCTCAGCCCCGAGCTTCGTGAGAAGGCGAAGGCATGCAAGACCCCCGAGGAGATGCTGGCGCTCGCCAAGAAGGAGGGCTACAAGCTCTCCGATGAGGAGATGGAGGGCATTGCCGGTGGATGGTCGTGCAGCAGCTTTGGGGAGCGTAGTGACTGCCACCTTAATCAGTGGTACGAATAATCGCCTACCTGCCAAGCACGCCGGTAAATAAGGATATATGAGCTAGCCGCCTTTTCCACATCGCATACAGTGGAATAGGCGGCTAGCTCTCGGTAAGCTCATCGCAAAGCCCATCCTTGCTCAGCGAAGCCATGCCAACGTGGTCGTGGCTGCACGAATTATCCTCATGTGCGCCTGAATGCGCAGTTGGCGCTCTTGTGGTAGCCCGCCTAGGAGAGGCCATGCTAGACCTTAATTACGCCTTGCCCGATTTCACGTCGGGCTTGCAGATGAACCTGTCCTTGATCGAGTCTTGGCGCAACAACCCCGCCATGTTCCGGGACGGAGTACGCTTCGACAGCGTGTACGACTGCTTTCCCCGATGCAAAGCGAATGGCGGGCGGCACTATTCGGGGCTGCAGTATCCGCCCTTTAGGATGCACGCCACCTTCGCGGCGCTCAACGATGTGGGCGTGAAAGCGCGCCTCACCTTTACCAACATGTTCATCGACACGCACGTGCTGAGAGACGATGCTTACGTCCGAACGATTTTGGACATCGCAAGCGACTACGACGTGGAAATAATCGTATACTCGGATGAAGTGGCGGAATACCTGCGCCAAAACTACCCGTTCAAGCTCGTGCTGTCGACAACCCGAGAGATCACCGACATCGAAGCGCTCAACGACGCGCTCGAGCGATTCGACTACGTGGTCCTCAACTACAACTTGAACAAGGATTACGACTTCATTGCCCAGGTCGCCCACCCGGAACGCCTCGAGGTGATGGTCAACGAAGTCTGCGCACCAAACTGCCCTGTCCGTCAGAAGCACTACGAGCACGAGAGCCGCGATCAGCTGAACGGCGAGAGCACGCTGTTTAGCGAGGAGTGCGGCCGTCCGAAAGTTGACTTCACCGAGCTTTTCGACGGGCCTATCGTCCTCGCGAATGAAGAGGTCGTCCGCCTGCGCGCCGATTACGGCATCCGCCATTTCAAGATCGTCGGGCGCAATAGGAAGCGCGAAAAGCTTGTCGACATCCTTTTGTACTATCTCGTGAGGCCCGAGCACCACGAAGACGTCCGCCGCATGCTTGGCGTGTGACCGCCCACCACGAAAGACCAGGTCGGAAGGTTGAACCTCCGGCTTGTTTCTTTTCTTGTCGCATGCCAAGCCGCAACCGTGTCATGGCGTGGGCACATGAGGTTTGAGGGCGAAGCGCGCCGCCATGCGGAATCTGGGCCGGAATGATTTATTCATCATGACCCTAATTTTACGCTCGTTTCGACTGGCTTTCTATCACGTCGGCGATGGGAGCCTGAACGATGCTCCCGAAGAGTTCGCACCCCCTGCTCCAAGCGAGCGGCCATCTCCGCTGTCCTGAACGAACAGCCGCCCCTACGCGCCGAAAAGGCCCATCGAGGTGCATTTCGCATCCCGATGGGCCTTTTCGAAACGAGGCCTCTCGTCAGGTAAGCCTGCCTATCTTAATCCTGGGGACCCTGATGCTGCGCAGAGCCGAAGCCGAGCACCAGCAGCATGATGTTGGGAAACAGAATGTACAGGATGAACCAGCCGACGCCCTTGCCGAAGCTGGCGAACAGCTTGTACGCGGAGACGAGGTCGATGACAGCGCCTGCGATCATGCATACAAGGCCAATGATGGCGAGGAAACCGCCGCCACCGGTGGCGGTCAGCGCTCCTGACGCATTGTAAGCAACCGCTCCGCTGAGCATGACCAAAACGTAACCGACGATAATGAGCGCGAGCGCGATCCAGAACATGTTCATCTTCTTCCACGCAATGCGCCACTGGACGTAATCGGAGTAAATGGGGATGATGGACTTCCACCCCGCCTCGCCGGCTTTCGCGAAAATCTTCCACCGCGCGATGATCAGCAGAATCCACCATACGAGGGCGATGATCAGAATCATGGTTACGCTTGCACCGACAGCTCCGGCCGCCAATGCCTGTTCACTTGAAGTCATAGTTCGTTTCCTTTCTTGTTCGACTCCACTGCGATTTCCGACGGAGCCAACTTGCAGGCCCCGCACGGAACTGCCCCTCTTCACCCGCGTTTGCGAGCCATTCGAGAGCACAGCGCATTACTAGTATAAGGCTTCCAAGCTAGAGATTTATGTTTCTCTTCGTGGCATCACGCCGAAATAAGGGCTACGCCACCCTGATCTTCAATGTTACAGGCTTGGTCGCCTTCTTGTAGTTCGCGTTCCCGGCTGCCGTGACCTTCACCTTCACCTTGTAGGCGCCCCTCTTGAGGCCCTTCTTCACGGTCACCTTACCGGCCTTGCTCACGGTTATCTTGCTGTTGCCCGAGGCCTTTTTGAACGTGATCGTGCCTTGGGCCTTGCCCACCTTGAAGGCGTCGGCCTTCTTTATGACCTGGTTCGCCTTGCGGAGCTTCGACCCCGCGACCTTGGTCGTCTTGGCCTTTGGCGCGACCGTTATGGTGTTGGCCGCCTTGCCGATCTCGAAGGCCTTCGGCGGAGTAGCGCCGGTGTAGCTTCCCTTGCCGTACACGACAACTGCGGCGCTTTTGCCGACATCCGTGTTGTTGACGTAGCGCACCTCGTAGTCCGTCCCCGCATCCAGGGTTTTCCCGTCAAGCTTCACGGTCACCTTCGGCTCCACGGGCGCGCCGCCGCTGTAGGTGGCCGCTTCGACCGCAACCTCGGCCGCCGACAGGTCTACCGGGTTCTGATCGGCCGGCGCGGCATACAGCTTGATGGAGAAGTTGTCGATGGAGAACTGATCGGTGTAGGTGTCCCCGGGAAGCGTAACTCCCGGCACGGGGGATCCTGCCACTGTTGGCAACGCGGCAATATGCTCGGTCCAGTCGACCCATTGCCCGTTCGAGTACAGGAAGCTCTCCCCCTTGTTCACGACCGCCTCACCGTACAGGGGCACCCGCACGTTCATCTTGTTCAAAAACTCCACGGACTGTTTCGACAATGCTCGGTTCGCGGAAGCGCTATAGAGGCGCGTACCGTCGCTATCCAAGGTGGACGCGGTCGAGACGACGGCGATCTTTTTTCCAGCATTCACCTTAAGGGTCCAATCGAGATCCAGGCGGTGGAAGCCGGCATACTCGAAGTTGCGCGAGGTGTGGTAGAGCAAGGTGCCGTCGGTGGGTTCTGTGGCACCGTCCCTTAGCTCGTAGATGGCAAAAGTCACGCGTTGGTTCTCTTCCGACGTGCGCGTGGAGACGGCCTTGATCGAGAGGTCTTGCGATGTCTCGAAGACGTTCGCCGAGCTCGTGACGTCAGTTGTGGTCGGCGTGGTGTAGAAACCGCCTTGAGCGGCCATGTAGTCGTGCTGCAAGACCTCGAAGTCGTTGGCTTCGTTCAGCAAATCGGGCGAGAAGGTCATGGTCTCGGGCTGCGAGATGGACTTGTCGTAGTAGGAGAGGTAGAAGTACCCGGTGGCCTTTCCATCTGCGTCGCGCACGCCATAGGTGCCGCTGCCGATCTCGTTGCCGAGGTCGTCGGTTGTCTTGTCGGTCTCGGAACCCCAACTGTTCTTCACGATCCACGCGCCGTTACCGGGAGGCGTGGATGCTTCGGTGGCGACATCATCGACATAGGGCTGTCCGTTCGCGTCCTTGGCGAGAACGTATCTATCGTTTTCGTCTTTCACCCAGTTGCCGTTTGCGTCTGTCTCTCTTGCAAATACGTCATGCTTGAAGTTGGATGCCGAGTAGTTGTCGTCGTAGCCGACGATGCACACGGCATGGGAGATCTGCTCGTTCTCGAAGGTGTACTGGGACCAAGTTTCGCGGTTGATGTAGCGCGTATCGGCCGACTGGCCGGGTCGCGCCGAGTCTGCCTTATACGATATGGAGACGCCGTGGCCGTTCACTAGCTCCTGCTTCATGGCGGCGATGCTCTGGGGGTTGGGCGTGTTGTCGGCGTTCTGGTACTCGGGCAGCACGTTGCCGTCCCTAAGCGTCATGAAGGGGGTAAGCGTGCGGTTGGAGTTGCCACTGCCATCGGTTGCGGGGATTGACCAGTCGTCAAGATCGAAATAGGCGGGAGCGTTTTCATAGTTTTCTTTCAGTTGCGTCACATAGTATTCGAGTGCCTCGTCGTAGGTCTTGCCTAGCGCCTCCGCTTCCTCCTCCAGTTTCTCCTTGGCCTCATCCACAGTCATGCGCCATGTAGATGCAAGCATGAGAAGCGTGATGCCCTTCGGATCACTTTCCAGCGCCTGCGTGTTGAGTCGCGACTTCCCTTGCGCATCTATCCCGCGGTACGGGAACAGGGCTTCCGCCTGAGGACCGACGCCCTGCGAGAACAGGGTGGTGATGTATATGGGGTTG
>JAFUCW010000074.1 GCA_017459485.1 Eggerthellaceae bacterium
TAGCGCGACTGTCGTCTCCCACAAGCAGAAAGACCCTGGGAGAAGCAGTCAGGGTCTTTCTAGTTTTAACCCTCACAGGCGCTGCAGACGAGAAGGAGGTATGAGGTGCGCCCAGAGGAAAGGGTTAACTTGTCAAATTGTTAGGTTTAACTAACTGTCCCATATGTTAGCTATTTCTAACCATATGTCAACAGGAAGAGGCGAAAATGCTTCCTCTTTTTCCCAATTACGCTAAAACACCAGCTCAACAGCGATAATTAGGTAAGCCTAATTTATGGAAAAGCTGTGAAGCGCCCTTGGCTGACGGGCGGAACGGTTGTGCCTGGCTTGCCCTGCATCGCCGGATCAGGCTGTCGCACTTGGCCTGCCGCGCATCGCCTCATCGCCCCTCTCTCAACTCATGGCGCGCATTCGTCCCTGCCTTCAGCAGCCATCTGAAAGAGGGGCTGGTAATTGCGTGTATCCCTGCCAACGCCGGGCGTATGCGGCTATACTTTTCAGACGCAGGACGACGCACGAGGCCACAGGAGCTTATCATGGACCAGAACCGCTACATAGACACGCGTGGACACACGAAAAACCCCATCCCTTTCACCCATGCGGTCGTGCAAGGGCTTGCAGATGGTGGGGGGCTGTTCGTGCCAGAGCGCATCCCCCATCTTTCGATCGACGAGTTGGTCGCATTGGCAGACCTGCCCTACGCCCGTCGCGCGGCGGCGGTCTACAAAGCGTTTCGCACCGATCTTGACGACACCGAAGTGGACCGGCTAATGGAGGCTGCCTACGGGACCAATTTCGACGACAGCAGAATCTGCCCCCTTACCTCGATAGACGACTCCTTCTTTATCCTCGAGCTATGGCATGGGCCCACCAGCGCGTTCAAAGACATGGCGCTGCAATGCCTTCCTCTGTTTTTCGCCGCCAGCGCATCGCATTTACGCGATGAAGGCGTTATCGACCATGAGCATTTAATCCTGGTTGCCACGTCGGGCGACACAGGCAAAGCTGCGCTCGAAGGTTTCGCCAACAAAGACGGCGTCTCCATTTGCGTGATCTATCCCGATGGCGGAGTGAGCGACATTCAGCGCAAGCAAATGGCAACACAGCAAGGCGGCAATGTGTGCGTGTGGGCGGTGCGCGGCAATTTCGACGACTGCCAAACAAGCGCAAAAGCGATCTTCAGCGATGAGGCATTCGCGCAGGAGCTTCTTGCAGACAGGAAGATCGCGCTTTCCAGCGCAAACTCCATCAACTGGGGGCGCCTCCTGCCGCAAGTGGTTTACTATGCGTCCGCCTATGCCGACCTTGCCGCTTCGGGACAGATCGAAGCAGGGGCGCCCATCGACGTGTGCGTGCCCACGGGAAACTTCGGGAACATCCTTGCCGCTTATTACGCAAAGCAGATGGGGGCTCCCATCGAGCGACTCCTTTGCGCCAGCAACGAAAACCGCGTGCTCGCTGACTTCATCAACACGGGCACCTACGACATCTCGGACCGCGACTTCGTGCTCACCCCCAGCCCTTCCATGGACATCCTTGTCTCTTCGAACCTCGAGCGGCAACTTTTCGAGCTGACCGGACGCGATGCGACCAAGATCGTGCAATGGATGAAAGACCTTTCCGGTGAAAAGCGGTTCCGTGTCGACCCCGACACATTCGCAGCGCTGCGTTCGACCTTCGCAGCAGATTCGGTGAGCAACGCCGAATGCCTCGAGACCATCCGTTCCGTGTTCGAGGCGCACCAGTACCTCTTGGATCCGCACACTGCTGTCGCCTTTGAAGTTGCCGAACGCCTTCGCGGGGACAATCCCATGGTCGTGGCGAGCACTGCGCACTGGGCGAAATTCGGAAACAACGTGTACCGAGCCCTTCACGGCATCGGTCCGAACCAACCGCTTCCCGACCAGACCGAATCCCTGACCGGATGCCAGCTCAACGCACTCATCGAACAGGAAACAGGTGCCGGGCCAATTCCTTCTGGACTCACAGGACTTGACGATAAGCTGCTGCGATTCGACGAGGTGATCGATTCCGGCAAAGACTGTATTGAAGATGCCGTGAGGGCGTTTCTTTCCTAGGCGCCCGTTAGCTATAATGGGGCTGCTGCTTGCCAGATGAATAATCTAAACACCAGATAGATGATGGAGTAGTCAATGGGCGTGAAACAACTAAAGCCACACATCAAGCTGACTATAGAAAACCCCAAGTCGGGCGAAGGGGCGGCTTTCGGTCCTGGTATCGCTGCGCTTTGCCAAGGCGTACGCGACACGGGCTCGCTCAACGCTTCCGCCAAGCAGATGCACATGGCGTACAGCAAGGCATGGCGCGTCATACGCGAAACGGAAGAGGCACTCGGCTTCTCCTTGCTCGATCGTGACGGGGCGCATGGATCGACCCTCACTAAAAACGGCGCCAAGCTCCTCGATGCGTACCAGAAGCTTCAAGCCGACATCCAGAAGCGCGCCGAGGACACCTACAAAAAGCTTCTCTAGCTGCCCTCGGCTCCTTGCAACCTCTCCCCTAGGATCACCGCTCGCACACCGGTTGCAGGCTCACTACCAACTCGTATTTCAAGCCGCTTTCGAAGTTCAGCGTCGGCAGCAGCGTTGCGGTGTCGATAAGGGCATCCGCTTGCACAAGGTTGTTGCCAGGCAGGGGCTTTGCATTCGCGCGTTTCCGTATGGTCGCACGTCCTGAAAGGCGCCTGTCGCTCAATGCCAGCGCGGGCGCGACGTCATTCCCACTCTTTTCAGGCTCGACGGTCTCCCTTGGCGTCAGCAGGGCGGGTTCGCGCGAAAAGTGCGGCCGCACAACTTCTTGCGGCGTCCCTGAGCGCTGACTGTCGCACGCCGGAGCAGCATGGCGCCCAGGCATGGGGTCCACCAAAGGAATCTCGAATCGTTCTGGTGGCTCTGCAAGGGCATGTTCTTCCCCGCGCTCTTCGGAGTCATCTTGCGCATCGAAACGATGCATGCAACCGAAGCACGTTTGCGCGTCATCGAAGCTCATCCCTCCGCATATCGGACATTTCTTCATTGCTTGTTCCTTTCTCTAGGGGCTTTCCCTCGCTTCAAAGCGTTTCTTACCTGCGCTCCCGGAACCGCACCAACTACAAACCAGTTGTCCCTGGAATCGGAAGCGCGCTCTGCCGCCGCGGCTGCCGCTGAGCACCTGATGCGACAACGGGAGCCATCGTTGCGGTATGCGGCAACCACCATCCCCTGGTCGTCAAAGAAGGCGACGTCGATTGGGTAGCGCATGCCAAACGTGTGGATGTCGTGGCAGGGAACGAACAGCGCAATGTCCTTCGTTGGGCTCGAAAACAGCAAACCGCGCAAACGTTGAGGGACGCTGCGCAACA